>CAZBQP010000039.1:0-9432 GCA_964494075.1 uncultured Clostridia bacterium | reverse complement strand
CCTTAAAATAGATGTAAATTTTTTTTGCAAGCTCGGGGCCGATTCCCTCCACCTTACAAAGCTCTTCTTCCGTTGCCCCTATGATTTTGTCGATCGTTCCAAACTTTTCCATAAGTGCCTTGCGTTTTTTATCCCCAATCCCTTCGATTTCCGTCAATACGGAAGCTAAGTTTCGTTTGGAATGCAAATTTCGGAAATAGGTGATAGCAAAGCGATGCGCTTCATCGCGAATCCGTTGCAACATCTTCAACGCATAATCTCTTCGATCAATTCGAATGCTCTCTTGAGAAAACAAGGTAAACACCTCTTCCTCTCGTTCTGCAAGGGAAATTAGCTCGATATCCGTAACACCGGCCTCGTCAAAGACTTCTTTGACGGCGGAAAGCTGACCTTTGCCACCGTCGATGATAATAAGGTCGGGTTTAGGAAAACGCTCCTCTTCCTCCGTGCCCAACTTTGCCAGGCGGCGGCGCATCATCTCTTGGTGAGAAGCATAGTCGTTCGCCCCTTCCACCGTTTTGATTTTGAACCTTCTATAACTGCTTCGATCGGCTTCACCGTCGATGAAAACGACCATTGAGCCTACCTTATCCACGCCGCTGATGTTGGAAATATCGTAACATTCCATTCGTCTTGGATACTTTTTCAAACCCAAAATCTCTTGTAATCGAAGACAAGCGTTTTTCGTCATGTCGTTTTTATGTTTAATTTTATCAATAGATTTGGAAAGATATTCGGTGGCGTTTTGCTCTGCCATATCCAAAAGCTGTCTCTTTATTCCCAGCTTAGCCAAGGTGATTTCCACTTTCTTTTCAAAACGCTCTAAAAAATACTTTTCCAACAACTCTTTCTCACAAAAATCTTGCGTGATGATTTCGTCGGGAATTTCGTGGTTGGTGTAATATTGTGCGATAAACGCCGTCAATGCGTCCGTTTCCATGAAAGAGCTGTCCTCTAAGGCAAAGTTACTGCTCCCCTGCATAATGCCACTTCTCGTCACCAAAACGTTGACGGAGGAATAAATAAAATTCGTCTTTAACGCAATAATATCGGCATTGATGGCTCGATTGAGCGAGGTAATTCTCTTTACCTTCAATTTGGAGAGCATTGCAAGCTTTTCACGATACTGCATGGCAAGCTCAAATTCCTCGTTTTCCGCAAACGAAAGCATCTTGTCATGCAAAAGTTTTTCCGCATCTTCATAGTTGCCGTCAAGAAAAGAAAGCGTTTCCTTTACCCGTTCCGCATACTCCTCTCGGGTGCACAAATGCGCACACGGAGCAAGGCAACGCCCCAAATGATAGGCAAGACAAGGTTTTTTAGGTTTTTCCCCGATCGTTGTCGAACAGGTACGTACTTTGTACACCGAGCCGACGATGTCGAGCAAATCACCGCAACGAATTCCGCCCATAAAAGGGCCGAAATACTTTCCGTCCTTTTTCTTGATTTTACGGGTGACGGAGACACGGGGAAATTCTTCCTTCGTATGCACCTTAATATACGGATAAGTCTTATCGTCCTTGAGAAGAATGTTATATTTGGGCTTATACTTTTTAATCAAATTGTTTTCAAGCGCCAACGCATCGATTTCCGTTTTCGTGACGATATAATAAAAATCTGCGATATTCTCCACCATGGCAAGCACCTTTTCAGGTTTTGCCGAGGCGTGAAAATACTGTCGTACTCTGTTTTTCAAAATACGAGCCTTACCCACGTAAATGACGATTCCGTCTTTATCGAGCATGATATATACGCCTGGAGAATCGGGCAGGAGTTTTAATTTTTCTTTCAAATCGCCCATGTCTTTATTATACACCAAAAAGCAGAATTTTGCAAGGATATACACGAGATTAACAGCCTAAAAACTCAATTCCTTTCAAAATTACCTCCGTAATCGTATCGTCAACGAGTCTGTAAAAGATAATTCGTCCCTGTCGGCAGCTCTTAACCATCCCCGCACTTTTCAAAAAACGTAATTGATGGGATACCGTTGTCTGATTAATCTCCAAAATCCTGCAAATATCCGTTACACACAACTCGCTGATTGCCAAAGCAGACAAAATCCTCACCCTTGTGTAATCGGCAAGTACGGAAAAAAAGCACACAACGCCTTCGAGAATTTCGCCCTGCGGAACGTAATCCTCAACCAGACTTTGCGTGCGTTTATCCAGCAACAATAATTGCGACATAGCTACACCTCCTATTTTGTGATAGTAGGAATATATTACCATATGCGCAACCGTGCTTTCTCGTTTATTTTGTCATCTTCTCGTAAGTTTTGTCGTTTAGGAAATCTTCTTCACTTCGTAACCGGCATCTACGATAGCAGAAACGAGCCTTTCATTCTCTACGTTTTCGCTCAATTCCACCACTGCGGTCTTCTTTTTCAAATCAACCTCTACGCTTGCAACGCCTTGCACGCTCTGCAATGCTTTCGTCACGTGCATAACGCAATGCTGACACATCATGCCTTCCACCAACAACGTCTTTTTCATAGTAGTTTCCACCTTTTCTGCAATTTCTTTCTTTTTTCCAAATCTCGTCAATCGCAACGCATTTGTAACGACGAACAAGGAGCTCAAACACATACACGCTGCACCGATCATCGGATTAAGGGTAATTCCCGCGAACGCAAACACGCCTGCTGCCACGGGAATGGCGATGCAGTTGTAGAAAAACGCCCAAAACAGATTTTGCTTAATATTGCGCACCGTTTGTTTACTCAAATCCACCATCGTGCAAAGGAGGCTCAAATCTCCACGCGACAAAACGATATCTGCGCTGTCAATAGCGATGTCCGTACCCGTACCCATCGCAACTCCGATATCCGCTTCTTTCAAAGCAGGGCTGTCGTTGATACCGTCCCCGACCATGGCAACAAAGCCGCCGACTTGACGTACTTGCTGCACCGATTTCGCTTTATCTTCGGGCAATGCCTCTGCGAAGTAATCGTCTATACCGACCTGTTCCGCAATGGCTTTTGCAACGTTTTCGTTGTCCCCTGTCAGCATGCCCACACGAATATGACGAGCTTTCAACCCCTCTATCGCTTCTTTGCTTTCTTCTTTCAGCGTATCCGCAACGGCAAACACCGCCAAAATCTCCTTCTCGTTGGCGAAAAACACCGCTGTTTTTCCTTGACTTGAGTAGTTCTTTTCAACCTTCAACGCTTTCTCTTTTTGAATATTTTCAAGGAGTCGTCTGTTTCCAAGGAAATACGTCTTCCCCTGATAAAGACAGCTTGCCCCCTTTCCCATTTGATAGGAATATGCACCAAGGTCCAAAAGTTCCGTTCCTTCATTCAATTCGGCAAAGGCGCGAATGCACTCCGCAATCGGGTGGTTTGAGTGACTTTCTATCGATGCTGCAAGGCTCAATAGAAAAGTTCTATCCCCGCGATACACCTCGAAATCCGTCACTTTAGGCTGTCCGACCGTCAACGTTGCCGTTTTATCGAGCAATACGCAATTGACATCCTTCGCCTTTTGCAAGGCTTCTGCATCCTTGTACAAAATCCCGAGAGCCATGCCTCGTCCCGTCGCTGCCATCACAGCTACGGGCGTCGCAAGTCCCAGCGAACAAGGACAGGAAATGACGAGCACGCTGATGCCGTAGTTTGCCGCAGTGGCAATATCTTTGGAAGTCCACCACCAAATCACGAATGTGAACACCGCAATCAACGTGACTGCAGGCACGAAAACTCCGGCAATTTTATCGGCAATTTTCTGAAGAGGCGCTTTGCTTGTGCCGGCTTCTTTCACCATTTTGACGATTTGAGAAAGCGTCGTTTCTGCCCCGACTTTTTCCGCCAACACTTTGACAAAACCGCTCTTGACAATATCCGCCCCCGTAACTTTATCCCCTTCAAACACTTCGACGGGCATACTTTCGCCCGTAATCGCCGCTCGATCGACAAAACCATGTCCCTCTACGATTTTTCCGTCTACGGGAATATATTCACCCTGTTTCACAACGAGAATATCCCCTTGTTTAATGTCACCGAAAGTGATTTTTCTTTCCGTTCCGTTTTCCTCCACCGTAACGGTGTTCGGCATAAGCTTGATCAGCTTTTCAATCTCGTCGCCTGTCTTGCGCTTTGATTTTTCTTCCAACCATTTTCCAAGCGTCACGAGTGTTAAAATCATCGCCGCCGACTCGTAGAACATATGGGTATGAAGAGGCACCCGATCGAGGTATAACAAAATGGTGTATACAAAACTATACAGAAACGAAACTGCCGAGCCCATCGCAACGAGCGTATCCATATTTGCAACGCCCTTACATAATGCTTTCGTGCCGCTCGTAAAGAACTTGAAACCCACGACAATCACGGCAAGCGCCAAAATCATCTGAATGGTGACGCCGATCTTTGCATTAGGCTGCGGCAACCCGATCATGCCGCCCATGGAAAAATACATAAGCGGAATGGTGAATAAAAGAGAGATCCAAAAGCGCTTTTTCAAAAGTTCCGGTTGAGGCTTGCGAGCTTGTAAGACGTTTTCATTGTAAAGAGAAGCGCCATACCCCAACTCCACAACTGTTTGTATAATGTTTTCACGAGAAATCTGCGTTTCGTCGTATTCGACGACCATGCTTTCTCCCATCAGGGATACTTCTGCCTTGCGCACCCCTTTCGTTTTATTTAACGTCCGTTCGATCCCTGCCGAACAAGCGGCACAGGACATCCCCGTGACTGTAAATTTTTCCTTCATATTTATCTCCTATGCGTTTACAGTATACCGTATAAAGAACAAAGCATACCCGATTTCGGACGAGTTCTTATTTCCTCATGATGAAACGAAAGCAAGGACGCAATGTCCCATAGAAAATCATTCGTGTTTTTTTATATGATTTTCCGAAGAATACGGCGGCATGTGCCACAACAAATCAGTTTCGCTTTATTCGCTTATAGTATACCACTTTCCCTTCCCGTTGTCAAACAATTTCTTAACTTCGGTTAATAATCATTATGGCAATAAAAGAAGAAAAAGGTGTAACGCAAAAAGACGGGTGCCTATCATCACCCGCCTACTTTACTTTTCGACGAAAAAATTAGTCTTTCTTCTCTTCTTTGGGAGCTACGACTTCTACGCCGTCATAGTAACCGCAGTTTTTGCAAACGCGATGCGTTTCCTTGTATTCGTGGCAATGAGGACATTCCACGATGGTTGCTGCCGTTGCTTTATAGTTTGCAAATCTCTTGTTCGTTCTGCTCTTCGATTGTTTACCCTTAGGTACTGCCATAGTAACACCTCTCTATTAATAATTCATTCAAATTTCTTTGCGGTTTATCCGTTGTAAGAAAGTCCTTCACAATCCTCTCCGCAGGAAAGGATGAAAGGCATGCTCGCCATAATTGCCTCATTCACGGCTTTCGTCAAATCAATCACACCGTTCGTATATCCGTAATCCTCGAAATCAGGGCGAGGCTCGAAATACGCATTCAATTCACCTTCCACCTCTTGCGTCGTATCCTTCAGGCATCTCGAACATTGTCCTTCGAGCCGATAGGAAACGCAGCCGTTGATCTCCAAGGAATCGTCCTCAAAAAGTTCGTATTCAAACGAAACTTTGACCACTCCTGCGAATTTCACAAACGGGATCTCAATCAAACTTTCGGGTGCGAAATAATCAAATTCCATGCTTCCCGTATATTTTTTTTGCACGTTGAGTTTTCTAACGTCTATTCTCATCATAAAACCGACTTTACAAGTATAGTATATTTCTTAAACTTTGTCAACTTTTTTTAACAGGAAAATGCAGAATTTTTATAATAATTCCACGGTTTCTCTCGCAATTACCAATTCTTCGTTGGTGGGAATGATCAAAATCTTCACTTTGGAGTTCTTTCCGCTGATATCGCGAATGGTTCCCCTCACATCTTCGTAGTTTTTATCATGGTCAATTTCCATGCCAAGGTACTGCATATCCGAGCAGATTGCCTCACGCACATAAGGAGTATGTTCTCCGACACCTGCCGTAAAGACAACGCAATCTACACCGTTCATCGCAGCTGCATATGCGCCGACATACTTCTTACAAGCATAGCCGAACATATCGAGCGCAAGTCTTGCCCTTGCATTCCCATTTTCTTCTGCCGCCGTCAAATCACGGAAGTCGCTAGACACCCCGGAAACACCCGCCATACCACACTTCTTATTGAGATAGGTAAGCGTTTCGGAAACGTCCCAACCCTTTTTCTTTGCAAGATATTCTGCTGCTGCAAAATCAATGTCGCCGCTGCGCGTACCCATAGGAACGCCTGCCAAGGGAGTAAAGCCCATGGAGGTATCGACACACTTGCCACCATCAACCGCCGTAATGGACGAACCGTTGCCAAGGTGACAGGTGATGATTTTTAAATCTTCGGGTTTCTTGCCAAGGTATCTTGCTGCTTCTTGAGAGACGAATTTATGGCTGGTGCCGTGTGCACCGTAACGACGAATCTTGTACTGTTCGTAATCGTCGTAGTCAATGGCGTACATATACGCCTTTTCAGGCATCGTGAAATGGAAGCTCGTGTCGAATACGAGTGCCATAGGTTTCCCAGGCATTGCCGCAAGACAAGCGTATACCCCGATTAAAGCAGCAGGGTTATGCAAGGGGGCGAGGTCGCAAATTTCCTTCATCTGTACGAGGGATTCCTCGGTGACGAGCGTCGTCTTTTTGAATGCTTCGCCCGATGCGACGACACGATGTCCTACCGCATCAATTTCGTCCATAGAAGAAACAACGCCGAGTTTTCCATCAGTCAACGCTTCCAAAACGAGCGCAACCGCCACGTTGTGGTCGGGCATTGCTTTATCGATGACGAATTCCTGTCCCTTCGCTTTATGCGTGAGTTTGGAACCTTCGATGCCGATACGTTCGCAAATACCCTTTGCGATGACGTTTTCCGTTTCCATATCAATGAGCTGATATTTAAGGGAAGAACTTCCCGAATTGATAACAAGAACTTTCATTGTACTCCTCCTTATGATTAAAGCTGCGTTTGAAGTGCGGTGATTGCGATTGCCGCAACGATGTCTTCCGATTTACAACCTCTGGACAAATCGTTCAAAGGTTTTGCAAAACCCTGACAGATAGGACCTACCGCCATAAAGCCGCCGAGACGTTCTGCAATTTTATAACCGATGTTGCCCGCCTGCAAGTCAGGGAAGATAAACACGTTCGCATGACCTGCTACATCCGATTCGGGCGCTTTGAGTGCTGCTACGGTAGGCACGATTGCCGCATCGAACTGCAATTCGCCGTCGATTTTAAGCTCAGGCGCTTTTTCTTTTGCAATTCTCGTCGCTTCTGCTACCATCGACACATTGTCGTGTTTTGCGCTGCCCTTCGTAGAGAAGGAAAGCATTGCTACCTTTGGATCAATGCCGGTGATTGCCTGCGCCGATCTTGCCGTTGCAATCGCACATTCTGCAAGCCCTTCACTCGTATACGTGGGGTTCAAGCCGCAATCGGCAAAGAATACCATTCCGTCAGGACAATACTGATTACCTTGTTCGGGGCAAATCATCAAGTTAAAGCTGGATACGGAAGAAACACCTTTAGCAGTCTTGATGATTTGAAGACCGGGGCGAAGGGTGTTTGCCGTAGAATGGCAAGCGCCGGACACAAGCCCGTCCACGTCTCCCATTTTCAACATCATGGCGCCGAAATAGGTGCCGTCCTGCAAAAGTTTTGTTGCCTGTTCGTGCGTCATACCTTTGGAGGCGCGAAGTTCGCAAAGTTTTGCATTATATTCTGGAAGCTTGTCCGAAGTGAGCGGATCAACGATAGTAACGCCCGTCAAATCGACGTCGGGATTTGCCGCTTTAATCTCAGCTTCGTTGCCAAGCAATACGATTTTTGCCACCCCTTCTTTCGTTGCGTCTGCAGCGGCTTTGACAACTCTCTTGTCCTCACCTTCGCAAAGCACGATGGTCTTTTGGAGGTCTTTTGCTTTTGCTTTGATTTCATCAAGAATATTTCTCATGATTTTATTCTCCTATATTGCGAAACGCTTTATTTATTTTTTATTTTCGTGTATAATAATCATACGAAGAGTTTTTCGTTCAATTCTATTATACCATAGTTTTTTTATAAAGTAAAGGAATTAGAAAGAAATAAAATGAAATTTTGCTCAATAATTTGCGAATATAATCCATTTCATAACGGTCATCTGTATCAATTACAGGAAGCAAAACGCTGCTCGGATGCCGATGCAATCCTCTGTATTATGAGCGGAAACTTCGTACAGCGAGGAGAATCTGCCGTCTTGGATAAATTCACACGAGCCAAACACGCCGTGCAGGCCGGCGCCGATATTGTCGTCGAGCTGCCCACCCTATTTTCAACTTCCAACGCCGAATTGTTTGCAAAAGGCGCAATTTCCATTCTTTCTTCTTTGCCTTGCGTCACTTCTTTGTGTTTTGGCGCAGAAAATGCTGATAAAGATAGTTTATTACGCGCAGCTAACGCCCTCAACCACGAACCAAAGGAAGTTTCCGCTAAAATTAAAGCGAATATCTCCTTGGGTATGAGTTACGCCAAGGCTCGTGCGAATGCATGGGAAGGAATTCTCCCCTCCGAGCTTCTTACCTCCCCCAACAACATTTTGGGACTGGAATATACGCGCGCCATTTTGGAAAAAAATGCCGACATAGACATTCTGCCCATTTCAAGAATCGGAAGCGGTTATCACGACAAACGATTGCAAGAAAACTATTCCTCCGCAACCGCCATTCGTGCAAGCATCCGACAAGGTATCTCTTACGAACACAATCTTCCAAACTACGTCGAACAGGATTTACCCGATCAACTGGAAGATAAACTCGACACCTTGGAAAAGTACGCCGTATTATCCCGTTCCATCGAAGAAATTGCTCACACGTGCGATTGCTCGGAAGGATTGGAAAACGCATTGAAAAAGGCTGCCTTTTCCACTCAAACATTAGCGGAAACATTGACCTCCGCAAGATACACCTCATCGAGAATTCGCAGAATCGCCTTGCAAAATCTTTTACAAATTGATGAAACACTCGTCAAAGAATGTTTGCAAACTCCTCTTTATTTGCGTGTCTTAGCTATTAAAAAAGAGCGTGTCGACCTTCTATCCGATTTATCTCGCTCTTCTTTGCCGATTATCATTCGTGCAAATGATCAAGATGCTTTAACGGGCACAGCAAAAATCGCCTACGAAAAAGACCTTTTTGCGGAAAAAGTGTATCAACTGCTCTATCCAAAGACACCGAATAAGAATGTTTTTATATAATTTGTCAATATTTTTTAATTTATGCGCAAAAAAATTCAAAAATATGGTGTAAAACGCTTGCTTTTTTCTTTGGAATCGAGTATAATAAATAAGCTGTTGTTGAGAGATATTCTCCAACATTTGCTACTGTGGCTCAGTCGGTAGAGCAGCTGATTCGTAATCAGCAGGTCGCCGGT
>CAZBQP010000038.1:0-9509 GCA_964494075.1 uncultured Clostridia bacterium | reverse complement strand
CTATTTTATATTACGTATATATTGCAGCTATTTTATATGTCAGTCTGAATGGTGCTTTTAATTTTCGTCACGACTTCCTCTACGCTCATGGACGAAGTATCGACCACAACGGCGTCTTCCGCACAACGCAAAGGTGCAAACTCACGTTCGCTGTCCTGTTTATCTCGAGCAACGATTTCTGCATGCAATTTCTCAAAATCCACCTTCTCACCGCGAGTGGAAAGTTCGTCAAATCTTCTTTGCGCCCGAACGCGGCTATCTGCCGTGATAAAAAATTTATATTTGGCGTCGGGCAATACGACCGAACCGATGTCTCTGCCGTCCAAAACGCAGGACATTCCCCTTGCGATCTCCCGCTGCATTTCTACCATTTTCTCACGAACGCAAGCGTGCGCAGAAATATTCGAAGCCGCCATCGAAACGGAGTTTTCTCGAATTGCCGCCGATACGTCCTCACCGTCGAGAATCGTACGTTGTCCGCCGTCACGATATTCCACCTTCAAATTCAAGGAAGACAACATCCCTTCCACTGCTTTTCCGTCTTTGGGATTAATTCCCGACCGCAATGCTTTCAATCCGCAAGCTCGATACATCGCCCCGGTATCCAAATATAAAATATTATAATCGTTGGCAATAATCTTGGCAATCGTACTTTTACCGCTTCCGGCAGGTCCATCCAAAGCAATATTCAAAATTTCAGAAATATCCTTTCTCAAAACTTTCGCTCCTTTTTGATAGATATGACGCACATTCCCCTCCTTTTCCGTAAATAACATCAGTCGAACGCACAAAGGAAGCGCCCCTTGAATTTCAGGCTCAATCGCCGCAAACAACGGGGCAAAATCGTAACCACATTCTCTCGCCGCTTTGGCAGGGTGATAGGAATGAATATCCGTCGTCAAAGAGAACAAAAAGCCCTTTACCTCATCCTTTTTCAAATGATTTACCGAAAAAACCTCATCTAAAAGCTCTTGAACAGCGGCGGAAATTTCTTCTTTGCAATCCTTATTGATCGTCGTAGCACCACGAATAATCGTCATATTTTCCTCTTTTCGTTTTCTATTTTCTCATTTACATTTTCTATTATTATAACAAAAATAAATCTTTTCGTCAAGTCATTGACGGCATCTGCTTAAAATCAACAAAGAAAATCAGCCCGTTCAACCTTGAATGCTTTTTCCCGCTGCGTACCCCGTCGCAAATGCGATTTGCAAGTTAAACCCACCTGTAAAAGCGTCTACGTCGAGCACTTCGCCGCAAAAACGAATTCCCTTCACCTTCTTACATTCCATCGTTTTGGGGTTAATTTCGGATAAGTCTACCCCCCCCGAAGTGATAATCGCCTCCTCAAATCCACGCAACGAGCGAATCTTAATCGGAAGCCCCTTCAACGTTTTGACCAGTCGTCCTCGCTCTTCCTTGGAAAGTATGTTAACCGACTTCGTAGCGGAAACCCCTGCAAATGATAAGACGACAGGAATGAGCTTTTGAGGCAATAACTCCACCAATGCGTTAGAAATTTGCTTATTTTTGTATTTATCAAAATCACGGAGCAACCGTTTATCCAACGTCTGCTCGTCCAATGCAGGCTTCAAATCAATCGTTGTCGCCAAAGAAGAAAGTGGTAAACGATTAATGACCGACGAAGCGGAAAGCACGATAGGTCCTGAAATCCCGAAATGCGTGAATAACATCTCCCCAAATTCTTCATAGACCGTTTTATTGCCGTTTTTTACGGAAAAAGTAACGTTTTTTAATGCCAATCCCTGCAAATCTTTGAACCAATTTCCGTCCAAATTCAAAGCGCAAAGTCCGCTTTTTAAGTCGGTGACAGAAAGCCCCATCTCTTGAGCAAAGGCGTAGCCGTCCCCCGTAGAACCCGTAGAAGGATAACTCAATCCACCCGTGGAAATAATCACTTCATCGAATTCATATTCCCCTCTTTGCGTTGCGATTAGTATGCGTGACGTAGTTGTTATGTCTGGCGTATTATTACCAACTACGTCAGGCATAGGTATTATTTCAGGCATAATACGCTGAATTTTTAGCACTTTTTCGTTCAAGCAAAGCTCTACCCCCACTGATTTACACGCTCTTTCCAACGTTTTTGTGACATCGCTGGCATGATCAGAGACGGGAAAAACTCGATTCCCCCGTTCCACTTTCACCGAAAGCCCGTATTTTTCAAAGAAATCAATTGTTTTTTGAGGTGGAAACGAATAAATAACACCTGTTAAAAACTTCTTTCCCCTTACAACGTTCTGTAAAAAGTCGTCCGGGGCACAATCGTTGGTGAAATTACACCGTCCCTTTCCCGTAATATATATTTTTTTACCAAGTTTTTCATTTTTCTCAAACAATTGCACTTGATGCCCGTTTTCCGCTGCCGCATACGCCGCCATCAATCCAGCAGCGCCACCGCCAATTACACCTATTCTTTTCATACATTTTTCCTTATTTTTTTCTATGGACCTTCCCCTTTTCAAAGAATACGATTAAATTGTTTCATGTAAAAAGTTTCACAATTTGAGCCTATTCTTTAATTTTTGCCCTACCATGCGCATATTTACTTTTTAAGTTTGCACCTTTTATCGCCTTACATAAATTTTACGCAACCGAGATTCGGTTGCGTAAAACTAAGTTTCACGTAAATTGTTTCACTTTATTAAACGGGATAGACGTCAGTTTTAGCAAGATCTCTATCTACGCCTTTTTTCTGCGCATCTCTCCACTTGAAGAAATTCTCCGCTACCTGTTCAAAGAGCGCATACGAAAGCACGTCTTCTTCCTTTTCATAATAGCCAAGTTCGATGACCTTTTCCTTCAAGCTTTCGTATTCAGGTTCGAGAAGGTCGGCAGGACGACAAGTAATTCTCTCCGCACCGCCCAAAATCTTGCCTGCTACATCTTCATTTAAGGGCATGGGAAGAGTACCGTATTTCCCTGCAAACAAGTCTTTGGTTTCTTTCGTCACCATCTTATAGCGTTCACCCATGACAATATTCATCACCGCCTGCGTGCCTACGATTTGCGACGACGGCGTTACAAGAGGCGGATATCCGCAATCTCTTCTAACATTCGGAACTTCCGCAAGACATTCCATAAGTTTATCTGCTTTACCAGCCTTTTCAAGCTGATTGATGAGGTTGGAAAGCATACCTCCAGGTACCTGATACAACAATGTATTAACGTCGATTCCCTTGGATTTGTAATTGAGAATTTTATCGTCGATAAGGCGTTTTTCTACCTTTTTGAAGTGATTTACGATAGGAATGAGCTTATTGATATCAATCCCCGTATCGTACGGCGTGCCTTTAAGAGTTGCTACCAATGGTTCGGTTGCAGGCTGAGACGTACCGTTTCCAAGAGGCGACAACGCCGTATCTACGATATCTGCACCGGCAAGAATTGCCATCAGATAAGTCATATCGCCCGTACCCGTCGTGTTGTGCGTATGCAAATGTAATTTGGTCGTCGGTTTCAACGCCTTTTTCAATGCGCTCACAAGGGTATATGCTCTAAAGGGAAGCAAAAGGTTTGCCATATCCTTTAAGCAGATATTATCTGCACCACGTTCTTCCAAATCTTTTGCAAGTCGCACAAAATATTCGTCCGTGAACACTTCCTGTCCGTCTACGACAGCACTCGTATAACAAATCGTTCCTTCACAGATGCCGCCGTATTTTTTAATAGCCTTCATGGAAACTTCCAAATTTCTGGGATCATTCAACGCATCAAACACACGAATGACACCAACACCGTTTTCAATGGATTTTGCCACGAATTTTTCTACGACGTCATCGGCATAGTGACGATAACCAAGCAAATTTTGTCCACGCAAAAGCATTTGAATGGGCGTTTTTAAGTGCGATTTGAGCGTTCTGAGTCTTTCCCAAGGGTCTTCATTCAAGAAGCGCAAACAACTGTCAAAGGTTGCGCCGCCCCAAGCTTCAATCGAATAATATCCGATTTCGTCGAGTTGTTCAAGCACGGGCAACATTTCATCAATACGCATTCTCGTTGCAGCCTGCGATTGATGCGCATCACGCAAAATCGTTTCCGTGAGCATTACTTTTCTATTTTCAAATTGAATATCCATATCCGTTCACCTTTTTAATTAGAATAGAGAGATGAGGAAACCTGCTGCGATTGCAGACCCGATAACCCCTGCTACGTTAGGCCCCATGGCGTGCATCAAAAGATGGTTGCTTGGATCTGTTTCACGCCCTACGTCTTCGGAAACACGAGCAGCCATCGGCACAGCCGAAACGCCTGCACTGCCGATCAAAGGATTGATCTTACCGCCCGAAAGCTTACACATGAGTCTTGCCACCCAAAGTCCGCCTGCCGTACCGAATGAGAAAGCAACAAGCCCCAATCCGATAATCATTAACGTCTGCAACTGCAAGAAAGTTCCACCATACGCCTTACAACCTACGGCAACGCCCAAGAAAATGGTGATCGTATTCATGAGTCCGTTCTGCGCCTGCGAAGAAAGTCTGTCGCATACACCCGATTCCTTTAACAAGTTGCCGAGCATCAACATACCGAGCAGAGGCACGGCGTCAGGCAATAAGCAACCGACCACAAGGGTTACCATAACAGGGAAAATAATCTTTTCCGTCTTGCTTACGGTACGCAAAGGTTTCATCTTGATTGCACGCTCCTTTTCGGGAACAAGAAGACGCATGATAAACTTTTGAATAAAAGGAATCAACGCCATATACGAATACGCCGCAATCGCAATCGCCGAAAGCAAATCTTCATTCGTGAATTTAGCCAGCGTCTGCGTAAGGTAAATGGCAGTAGGACCATCCGCACCACCGATGATGGCGATGGAACAAGCTGCCGCCAAATCAAAGCCCAATGCAACCGCACCGATCAACGTCAAGAAGATACCAAGCTGCGCCGCTGCGCCGATAAACATACTCTTGGGGTTGGAAATCAAAGGACCGAAGTCGGTCATTGCACCGATCCCAAGGAAAATAAGTGGAGGATAAATAACGTTCTGCACACCGTAGAACAAATACCACAAAAGACCGGGATTCTGTACGTTTTCATAGGTGTGCGCCACTTCTACGAATTCCTGAATAAAGCCGTTTGCAAATTGATAATTTTCAGGAAGGTTAATATTCAACGCAGAAAAATCCGCAGCCGTCATTACGTGCCATATCTGCCCTTCATTTAACCATTGACCGATGCTGCCGTCAGCGACAATTTCCCACCCCTGTGGAAGAATGATTTCCAATTCAGCAATCTGTTCCGCCGTGATGTTCTGCCAAGAACCTTTTGCATACGTACCCCAAAGAATATCGTAAGCGCCGGGCAGATTAATCAAAAACATACCGAACGCAATCGGCAACAATAAGAGCGGTTCGTATTTTTTGACAATCGCCAAATACATCAGCACAAAAGAGATCAGGAGCATTACGTAATTCGTCCAATCCCCTTTCGCCAAACCCGACGATTCCCATAAATTGACGAACAATGCGCCAATATCTACGAGTAAATTATTTAACACAATCTATACCTCTCGTCTACGTCCATTAACCGATTACCGCCAAAACGGCATCCGATTCTACGTTTCCGCCTTTCGCCACGAGGAAATGCACGGTGCCGTCGCAAGGCGAGGTGATGTCATTGTCCATCTTCATTGCTTCCAGCACGAGAATGGGCTGATCTTTCTTAACTGTTGCACCTTCTGCCACCAAAAGATTCTTAATCAATCCGGGGAAGGGAGAAAGCAATTTTTCCCCGTTTGCAGGAGCTGCCGCCACGGAAGCAGCCTTTTCCTCTTTCACCGCTTTCGTCACTACAGGTGCCGCTACGGGAGCTGCGCCGCTCGCACCAACTTCTTCTACGCCTACTTCATAAGATTTTCCATTCACCGTGATAATAAAATTACGCATAATCATTTCTCCTTACTTTCTTAATTCTTTTAATTGTAAATTCGCATTTGGGATTGTTTGTTTCGTAATATGCCGTCAACGCCGCCATAATCACGGCAATCGTTTCTTCGGACAGCTCTTCACTCTCTTCCGATTGTAGAGACACAACTGCGGAAGGTTCTTCTTTCTTGTCGTTCGTCCCCTTTTCCCTTTTGAGTTTAATACCACCCGTTTGACTCATCAATTTTCCAACGAGCCATACGACTGCAATCAAAAAAGCAATGCCGGCAAATACAACCATATAACCCATCAAGGCATATAATACGGCTTCACCAATCGACGCATCTATACCGCCTTCGGGAAGGGTGTCAGTCAATAAATTCATCCACATACGTCACCTCTTATCTTTCCAGCATCTGCAAAGCTGCGATTACGTACTGTTTTACAAATTGAGGTTGAATAATTGCGTCGATATAACCATCTTTCGCTGCATGAATGGGATCGGAATTTTCGTCCGCATATCTCGTTGCCAACGCCGTTTGATCGGCATTCCCGTCCTTCCATGCGATTTGCGCACCTTGCACGCTGTCAAAAAGAGCAATTTTCGCATTTGCAAACGCACAGGTGTAATCAAATCCCACTGACTTGGAGGCAAACAACGAATACCCAAGACCGATTGCCTGCTTATAGACGACGGCAATCTTTGCCGTGTCGATCGTGTCGAGTATATCCAAATATTCCGCAACCTCTTTCATTACAAGGCTGTTGTTGACGCAAGCGCAAGGACAAATCCCCTTTACGTCGGTAAAGGTGAGGAAGGGCAAACCATAACAGCAAGCAAATTCTGCAAAATTCTTAATTTTTGCAAGCTTTGCCCCGTTGAGTTCTACACCCTTTTCTCCGCCGTCGAAAATCACAGCAGCCACGGAAATGCCGCCAATTCTGCCGAGCACAGTCTTGACGTCGGGTTCACAAATACCGCCCACCTCCAAGGAGGTTTCAAAAATTTCCATCAGATTTTCAACCGTGACGTTTTCGTTGAGCGTGGGCATACTTGTATTCAGCTCTGCATCAACCATAGGCACGGAAATCAAATCGTTAATAGCGATAATAGTCTCTTTCACTTCTTCCAAATTTTGCACTTCGATTGCGGGAAGTCCCGATTTATCAAGCGCCTTTGCGCCGCCAACTTCCTCTTTCGAAAGATTTTCCCCCATTTTCGCAGAAAGCACGAAAGGACTATTCACGGCAAGCACGCTCTTCTTCTCCACGAAGAAAGTAAAATCAGCAATCGCCGCCAACATAGCCGCCGACCCGTAAACGTCTCCATTTACAACAACGTACTGAGGAACGACGCCTTTGAGTTGCGTGCTGCGCATAAGCAATTTCCCCAATCCTTCGAGCACAGTAACCCCTTCACCGATTTGTACCCCTTGCGAGTTCAACAAGTATAATACGGGTGTTGCGTTCTTTTCTGCCGCATCCAAGCATTTTACAATCTTGTCGCAATTTGCCTTCGAGATACCGCCGCGCATCACGTTATAATTTTGCGCCACGATATAGAAGGGATAGCCGTCTATCGTTGCGAAACCCGTTATAACACCTTCGCCGACAGCGTCTTCCCCGTAAAATTCATTCTTTGAAAAGCTGAATGCCGACAGTTCCACAAAGCTTTCTGCGTCTACAAGTGTTTGAATTTGCGCACGAATATCCTTGCCAACCTCTTCCAAGCGAGCTTTTCGTTCTTGTAATAATTGAATTTTATCCATAATTTCTCCTTCAAGAATTTTTTACGCTCTTACATTAAATGCAAAACTTCTACCAATTACATTATACATCAAATTGTCATATTTTGCAAGCGTAGAGAGAAAAAAAATCGTCTGTTTCCAAAAAAAAATCAACAATCCCCTTCCTTTCTCGCAAAAGTATGGGTATCGCTGATTTTTCATTCCTTTTCTTACCGTTTTCCAACTTCCCGAGTAGTGGAAGTATGCGCAATCTGCCCTATTCTATTACTTCCCTTTATGATTTCTCTCCTTATACTTTTTGATCCATGCCTGTATCTTGTCTACGTTTTTATAAGCAAACACGAATATCGTCACGATTGCTGCTGCGAATATGCCCCAAATCAAAATTCCCCACCATGTGTCGAACGGAATTAGTTCAAATGAATAGCACGTTCCCGTCACCACAAGCAAACGGGAAACGGTGATGATAATCAAAAAGTATTTCGTTGACATGGAGGAAAGTCCCGCAACAAAGCACAGTACATCGTCCGGAAACATGGGTAAAATAAACATCATAGACAATAAAAGATTATCTTTTCCCCTCAATTTTTCCTGCCATTTTTCAAGCGTATCCTGCCCAATCATCCAAGCAACCGCTTTATTCCCCAGCTTTCTGCCAATCATAAAGGCGGTGAACGATGCAGGTAAAATACCGAGCAAGCTATACAGCGTCGCCATAAACGGTCCGAATAAAGCTACGCCCACAACCGTGCTCACCACGCTGGGAATGGGCAGTAACACAACCTGCAAATATTGCAACAAGATATAGGCAATAGGCATCCAAACGCCTGTGCGTTCCAAATATGCTTGTAAATTCTCCGCACTACTGGCGACCTCAAAAAAGCCTGTTTTTTGTAGGATGAACAACAATACGAGTACAAATAAAAGCAAGAGATAGACGCTAAATATCGTCCTCTCCAAAAACTCTTTCCCCGTAAACGTAAGCCAAACACATACGCCAAAAAGAATGCAAAGCAATAGGACGGAAAGGGCAATCATCCACCCTCTATACTTTTGAATAAAAGATATATCCGTTGCACAGATACATAAAATCGCAAATACGATACATCCAACAGTCAGCGCAAAATCTATAAGCAAAATAAGCCAACTACGCTTCGCAACGCCCGACTTTTTCTCACCCGTCCCCTCTTTCATTTTCCTTTTACCTCTCTATCTCTTTTCTCGACTATGACTCGTTCTCCTCAACCGATTGAAAAGTCTGTAAAGCGGCAAGTTCTTCGGGGGACAAACTTTTTCTCAACTCAGAAATTGCTTGACGGGCAAGCTCGTCGCAGCGATTGTTATACTCGTTATCGGCGTGCCCTTTGACCTTATAAAAGGTCACTTCGTGAATGCGTGTAAGCTGATACAGCTCCTCCCAAAGATCGACGTTCAACACCGGTTTTCCATCCGCTTTCTTCCAGTTTTTCTTCGCCCAACCATAAATCCAACCGTTTGTAAAAGCGTTGACAGTGTAAGCGGAATCGCTGTACACGTCTACTATGCAGGGATATTTCAAGCGTTTAAGTCCTTCAATCACCGCCTGCACTTCCATGCGATTGTTGGTCGTCTGCTTGTCTGCACCGTTATACTCACGTTTAGCTTCGCCGTACATTAAAATCCCGGCGTAGCCGCCAAGTCCCGGATTTCCCGAGCAAGCTCCGTCTGTATATAAAATTACCCTCTTTTTCTCTGTCATACTTTCTCTTTCTAAAATGTTTTATTTTTTATCAAATTTCCCGCAATATCGGCTTAAAAACAATTGACAAATTTCTTTTTTTGTTATATAATAGCTCTGTTGCTTAGGGGAGTGGCTCAACGGGGATATTTCAAG
>CAZBQP010000037.1:0-9608 GCA_964494075.1 uncultured Clostridia bacterium | reverse complement strand
CCCCCACCCGTTGCACCACGGCTGTTTCGCTGTGTAAGAGAACGTCGCCGATATAGTCGGTATCAAACTCGTCTTCTCCTTCCACTTCACCACTCACAGCCACCGTTTTAGAAAGGGTAATCGTTCCCTTTTTTACAATCATATCCTCGCCGCCGAGCAGATAATCGACATGTTTTGCGCCGTAAACGGTGATTGCTCCGTCTACCACGACAGAAATATACACTCCGGATCCTTCCCGACGCCAGTTGACGTTGTCGGAAGAAAGATTGACTTTTGCAAAACACGAAGGAGATACCTCTCCCCCTTCCGCTTTATGAAAGAACTCTGCGCCACGCTCTGCTCTACAAATTTTCTTTTCCCCGTCCTCGTACACGATGGACAAGATCACCTTGCCGCCGTACTGCACTTCCCCGTCCGCACATATCGACTCCCCGGGAATCGCCTGCGCACGAATTGCAAGCACGCTGCTGATTTCACTCCCCGGAAGTCGACATTCGACGATGGATTGACTTTTCAAACGACAAATTTCCCCAACATAACGGTATGTTTCAAACTGTGGTTTTACCATACTTTTCATTCCTCGCTTCTTTTTTGTCTGCTTATAGATATGCATTCAGCAAAAAAGAAAGAACCTTTTTGTATAATTTTTCCATTTTTCGGGAAAACTATATGAGAAGGTAAGAAAAGAAATTTTATTTCCCAAACGCATTTCAGGCGTGTTCGTTTTCTTCTTTTATCGTATAAGCGGAGGTTCCTCACTATGATTAAACCCATCAAAAACATCAAGGACGTCAAACAAATGGTACGAAACTGTTCGGCACAACGAGTCGCAGTCAAGGTCAATCTCGGACGAAACCGTAGCGTGACTTATTCAGGCGTGCTTTCTGGCGTATACCCTGCCCTCTTCACAGTCAAACCGGACGATAAGGATTTTTTAGGCAAAACCGCCTATTCCTATTCGGACGTACTTTGCGGAAACGTCAAAATTAAGAAAATCTGAGACGTAGTAGAAAATGAGGCGGCGTTTGCATAGGCAACGCCGCCTCATTGATATTCGTATTTATTCACTCCAAATTTCTCTTGCAATCGACAAAATCTCGTCCGTCGTTTGCGCTCTAAATAGGCGCTCCTTGAACGCCGCTGCGCCACGTGTTCCCTTCACGTAAAAAGCCGCCATCTTACGCATAAACACAACGGTGAAGCGTTCGTCGCACACCTGCTCCGTCCATGCAAGCTGATCCTCAAACATTTTCAATCGACTTGCACGCGGTTTACCCGTCAAATCGCAAAAGATTTGTGGATCAAACAGTGCCGCTCGAGCCACCATAATTCCGTCCGCACCCGTCTCCGCCATCAACCTTTCTGCGTCTTCGTTGGAAAACACACCGCCGTTGGCAATGACGGGGATTTTTACTCCTTTTTTCGCCGCCGCAATCTCTCGATAATTGACGTCGCCTGCGTATATTTTATCCTTTGTCCTACCGTGAATGGTAATTAAGCTCGCACCTGCCCCCTCCATTCGCTTGGCAAATTCGGTGGTGATAAGTTTTTGATCGGTAATCCCGATTCGGAATTTCACCGTGATAATTTTGCCGCTCTTCACGCATTCCTTGACGATTTTTTCCGCCAGATGCGGATCTTCCAAAAGGGCGCTCCCTTCCCCGTTTTTATAAATTTTAGGTACGGGACACCCCATGTTGATATCCACAATCGGGAAGGGGGACATCTTTTCATGTTCGCACGCCGCCCGTAATATATCGGGATCGCTCCCAAAAATTTGCGCCGCACACACTCCCTCTCGCTCGTCCGTATAGAGCAAGTCTTCCGTGTTTTCACTCCCATATTTCAGTCCCTTGCCGCTGACCATTTCCGTATAGCAAAGTCCGGCGCCATAGCGCTTGCAAATGCGACGGAAAGGATAGTTGGTATACCCTGCCAAGGGCGCCAAAAATACGTTGTTTTCAATTTGAATATTACCAACTTGAACAGGCGTTAATCTCATACCTGCCCTCCTCGTTTCTCAATTTCTGCCTTTGCTTTACGATAGTATTCATCCCATTCAGCGTCGGAAAGCTCGGTGACGATTTTGCCGTCGGCAAGTGCCGACGCCTCTGCCAAAGTAAAACGTGCCGCAAAGCGTTCTGCACTCTCTTTCAGCGCCTTTTCGCAATCGCACCCTGCCTTTCTGCCCACGTTCACCGCCGCAAACAATACGTCGCCGATTTCTTTTTCAGTCTCTGCAACATTTCCTGCCTTATACGCTTCGAAAAACTCGCTCAGCTCTTTTGACACTCTTTCCGCAGCGTCTTCCACACCGACAAAATCCATGCCGGCTTTGCTCGCGCGTTTTCCTATCTTTTGCGCACGCATTGCAGCAGGGAAGCACTTGGGAACGTCGTTGACGGAATCAGCAAAAGTCACCTGCCCCTTTTCCGTCATCTTATTCTTTTCCCACACCGACAGCGCACTGTCTCCGTCCTTTGCAACGTCTTCACCAAATACATGGGTATGTCTTGTGATGAGTTTTTGGCAAATCCCCGTCAATACATCCGTCAGGTTAAAAGTGCCCGTTTCCTCTTTCATCACGGCATGGAACACCGTCTGCAACAGAATATCGCCCGTCTCTTCAAGAATTTTATCGTCATCTTTTTGGTCGATGGCATCCACCAGCTCGTACGCCTCTTCAACGGCGGACATTTTGATGCTTTCAGGCGTTTGCACACGATCCCAAGGACAGCCGTTCGGCTTGCGAAGACGCACGACAATCTCCTTCAAATCGTCAAGGGTAAAGCGCTGTTTCTCCAAAAGCTCCACTTCCTCGATCGCCACTGCGGACGTGTAATCGTATTCCTTCTGCCAATCAAGCTCGAATAGAGAAATCTTTTTGGCTTTTCCCCCTCGGATATACTTGACCGTCAGCTCCTCGCCGAAAAGATTGCCGAGTGTAAGCTTAATATCGCTTGCAAGCGCCTGATCGTCGAGATCGTAGACGACGAGCGGAAGGCTCAACCCACCTTTTTCGGCACGCTCTAAAAGCTCGTATGCGGACACCGCCGTATATGAACAACCACTAAAACCTGCCGCTCGAACAAGCGCCGTTGTTTTCGACACCCCGTCAACAATCTCTATCTTGCCTCTCGTACGCTTTGCAAGTGCCTTCACTGAATTGTCCTCCGTTGCGGCACCGTCTACAAGATAGACGACGTCCTCTCCTTTTTCCGCAACAGCTTTCGCCAAGTTTTTTGCGAGTGTTCCAAAATTGCGACTGCTATCATACACGTAATCCAAACATTCGTGAGGAACGCCAAGCTCCGTCACCGTTTGGTAGGAAGTGGTGTGCGCCGTACGAACGAGAATGGGCGAACCCTTTTTCGCCGCTTGCAAAATAATCTCTTCTCCTCGTTTCGTTAAATCGCCTTTTTGTACACCAAGTCCTATCACCGTAATCATTGTTTTCTCTCCTGTGTGTTTATTCCTTTTCCTCGATCCTTTTGCTTGTACGCAACGAGGGAGAGGCTACCTTTAAATTATACAACAAATTCAAGAAAAAAGCAACTGCGTACGCAATATTTGTCGCATAAGCCAGCCCAAAAACGGAAATTGCGGAATCACGCAGCCAAAAAAGATAGAGAATGGTTTTCACACCCATCGCAACCGCCATGGAAATTGCCGCATATTGCGGTTTACCCTGCGCCGTCAAACACGCCGACAACGTCTGCACTCCCGACAGCGTCATCGCACTCACCGAAAACGCCTTGATCAATCCGATCAACGTTTCCAGCTCCGCTCCGTCCAAGCTTCGGAAGATAATCTTCGCCGCAGGCTCTGCAAACAAATACAGCCCCAACGCACTACACCCTCCAATCAACAACGTCCACCCCAAAGCCGCCAGCACTCGACGGCGTTTTCCTTCCGTCGCCATCGCCACACTCGGCACACTTGCCGCTGCGATGCCATAGCACACCGACACGGGCAAATTCACCACCGTCACCGCACCGCCTGAAAATAACCCGAATAAAGTCACAGCGTCGTTTGTATATGCGCTCAATAAACGTGGCGCTAACACACTGTCCACCAACCCCGATAGCGGCAATAAAATCGAACTGAAAGTGACGGGAATACTCAGCCGCAAAACGGCGCTCATCGCAACCCTGCCCCCTTCCTTTTTATTTTTCTCTCTCTTTTCCCGCCGATAGAGCACAACCATAATCACAAGCGTCACAAGCTCGGATACCGACACAGCGAGAAGAAGCGCAACCACCGCTTTGATCACGTTGTCACGGAAAAAGTAGGCGAGCGGCAACCCGACACCCACCTTGACAAGCTGTTCCGTTACTTCCGAAAGCGCCGTCGGAAACATATGATTGCGCCCTTGAAACCATCCACGAAAGACGGAAATCGCCGACACCAACAAAACGGAGGGCGCTAAGGCGTAGTATCCGTGCAACACCTCTTCGCTCCCCTGCATATGCGCCAACCACGGCGCTACCAACGCCATAATAACCGTACCGATTAAGCCAATACACACAAACAATTTCATCGCCGTTTTGAGCACAGAGCGATCGTTTTCCCCTTGTGCGATTCGCTCGGCGGTAAGCTTGGCAATCGAAGAGGGAATCCCCGTCGCTGACACCGTCAACAAAAGACAATAGACGGGATAGACGAGCTGGTACAACCCCATTCCCTTCCCCCCGATGAGGTTGGTGAGCGGAATTCGATAGAGTGCTCCAATCCCCTTCGCCACAAAACCACCCACGGCAATCCACGCCGCACCTTTGAGAAACGAGCCTTTTTCAGTTTGTACTTGCATACCTGCCCCCCTTTCTTTTCTATCTTGTGTAGTTTTCATGACTTTTATAAAACAAAAAACGGCGAAATTTTCGCCGTTTTTCACTCATCGCATACATGGTATGCCCAAATTCATATTTTATCAGTTAATGGTAACGCTTACGTTATATCTTTGCGCCAGCGCTTCCACGTCCGCCTGCGTAATGTAACCCATCAACTCCGTCACCTTTCTTCCACGCGGATTGATATAGGTGATATAGACGCAGTCGGGCACGATGCAATACTCCACAAGATTGAGCCATGCGTTCTTGGATTTTATGGGGAAAAATTCAAATCCGATCAACGCTTTGTACGGCATTTTTATAGAGCCTCTATTTCTGTTGAGCTTAGGATAACGAATTTCCAATCCCCCTTCAATCTCTCGCAGATAATACTTTTCCGATTTTGAAAAGAGAAAAGCGAGCGATACGCATACCCCGTATGCCATCACGATTGCCAACGTCAAAATAAGCAAAAAAACATGGTAGAACGCAATCGTTAAGCCCAAAAAGAGCAGAAACGCAAAACCAAAGAGAATACTCAATACGATCAACGCCGGTTTGAAAAAAGTTCTGGTTAAAAATACTTGCACTTTCTATACTCCTTTTACGAATATATAAAAATTATAGCACAGCGCCTCGCCTTTGTCAAGCCTTCTTAAAAAATAATTCTCCCATTCTACCGAGTCTATGTATTATACCACTCGCCTGTAAAAAGAAAAATAACTTTTCAGCATATTTTCCCATTAATCTCGTTAATAAATACTAAAAATGCCCAAATTTACACCGAAAAACTCCGAAGTGAAACCTTGCTCAGCACCCACGTATTTGTCGAAAATAAACGGAAATTCGCCTAAAAAACGTCTTTTTCAAAAAGTCAGCAAGCCCATTTTCTTCAGCCGAGAAGTATCTTTTCCATCCATCTTAAAACTCCCCCCAAAATATCGTTGACATAGGCGAGCAACTGTGCTACAATTAAAGCAATGAAAAAAACTTTATAGAATAAACAATATGGAGCCCCTATCATGACGTTTGAACTATGGTCAATTTGGCATTTTCTTTACATACTCTCCCCCTTTCTTTTGATTGCCCTTCTTTATCTGCCCGTCAGAAATAAGAGCCAAAAGGTCAAGGATGGAGTTGCAATTTGTCTTGGCATTATCAACTTGCTCATTTTGTTCGTGCGCAATATAGACATTTATCTTCGCTCCGGCTGGAATCTCGAAATTATTCCCTTGCAAGTCTGTCACATCGGAAATATCATCGTGGGGTTGGCGCTGCTCACCAGAAAGAACTGGCTGATTATCACAGGCTTTTGTTTTAATCTCATTCCTGCCCTTGCGGCGATGATTTTTGCCGAATCCCTCGCCAACTACTCCACTCTTTTGGCAATTCGTCCGCAATCGTATATCTGGGGACATATCGCCATCGTTGTCGGCGCCGTATTTGCGTTGCTCGTATACAAACCGAACTTCCAAAAGAAGGATATTCTAATTTCCGTCACGACGTTGTGCGCTTGCCTTATTGTAGCAATCCTCTGCAACTCCCTCTTCCGTGAATGGTTCGGCTGGAAACCAAACTACTTCTATATTTTCAACGCAAAAGGCACACCGTTCGGCTTTATCTACGATTTATGCGAGCCGATCAAAGTCGGTTGGTTTGAAATCAATTTCCTGTACACGGCGTTTATGGTTCTTGCCTTTACGATCGAATATATATTCATGGAAGTGCTTGCGAAAAAACTCCTCAAATTGCCAAAAAAATCCCGATAACGCAAAACGAACTCTGTACGTGCAGAGTTCGTTTTTTATTT
The DNA here is from genome assembly GCA_964494075.1 of uncultured Clostridia bacterium. Taxonomy (GTDB): domain Bacteria; phylum Bacillota; class Clostridia; order Christensenellales; family Borkfalkiaceae; genus Scatosoma. The sequence continues at coordinate 2,969 of CAZBQP010000037.1, read as the reverse complement.
TCATATAGAATGATCCACTTATGCCTTAACCAAACTATAATGTCCATTCTCAATAACGATTGATGCTGTCGATCGGTTTTTGAGATGTAATTCTAATCACGGGAATAATCGTGGACAAAGCCGCCACTCCAAAACATAATGCCGTAAGTGATATACATGGTATAATCCCGATTGCAAACAGCCAAAAATTGTACTTAATATTTAATACAAGACATACAATACCCGTTAAAAGCAAGCTCAACAAAAAATCCACACATGCAATGAAAAAACTTTCCGTCATACATATTTTCGCAACATCCCATCTACAAGCCCCTAATGCGCGAAGAATACCAAGTTCACGCTTTCGTTCGTCCATATTCACAGACAAAAAGCTCATTAACAACAATCCACTGAACACTGCAAAACAAACACTTACGATTATCGCAATTGTCAAAAAGGTTTTATTGCGAAAAAACTCCGTTGCGTCGGCAAGCCCTGCGTATGCAGTGCGAAAAGTTGCCGAAATCGAATAATCGATTCGCGTATACGCACCAAGGTTTTCTTCCGGTAGCCATTCCGTATAATAGGAATAGCTGATTTTATCGATCAATTTCTTATCTTTAGAAATATTTCCGCTCAGTTTATACAATACGTTATACGTTGTTTCCTCGGGGAATTTTTCTGCAACGTAACCTTCACAGATAAAGGCGTAGCTCATAATATGCTCCCCATTCAACCAATTTCTTATGTAATCGTTCGTAACGTATCCATATGTATACTCATTATAATCATATTGTTTCAACCACGACTTGTCCTCGTCCGTGCTGTATATACCGCATATCGTAAAATCACCATCTATCGTTCGTCCTATCAAATCATCAGGACTTGTGATTGTGTGCAAAATTCCGTCATTATCCACAAAACCAAATCGCATGTACATATCCGCCCAATAATCGGTAATCGCGATTTGATTGAAATTTTTCGGCAAGTGACATTCTACGGTCAAACGCGAATCAGGTTGAAGGCAGGCATCCGCCTCCCCGGTTTTGGGATTAAGCTCCACCACACGCTGAAAACCCTTTATGGAAAGATTGTTGTAAGGATTATAACACTCCTCCCTCGACATTCCTCCGCGGTTGTAACTCCCGATTGCGTGTGGCAAATTCCAGGAATTCACGATTTTCATCGTAGTATAGTCCTTCGTGTCTGCAAGAATCTCTATTTGCGTTTCTGTTAAAACAGGCGTACATTCCGATGTATGTCGACTCGTCATCCCATCTGTATATTTCGTATATGAGCTTGCTATGGAATTAGCCATCATAACAACTGTTTTTTCGTCATTCTTATATACAGTCTTAAGTTCTGCCGTCATAACATCCGTCGTAGTTGATACTATGGAAAAGCAAAAGAATGTAAACGCTATTACAGCAAGAATAACGGAAACGACCATACGAAACGGCTTGTGTTTCAACCCCGACAATCCCATCGTAAGCAATCTGCCCAAAGGTAATCCATTTTTGCTCATGCCTTTTCTCCTAATAAAATCACATTTTTATGTACGCCCATTCTTAAAGTACTACTATTCAATTCATTGCAATAAGTAATATATAGCTTATTCCCTGTTGTATAACTTATTGCTGCAGTCGTAGCAAATACATTAGTACCGATATAAATATCCGTATAACTATTATTACTGATTGTTATCGGTGTCGTATTCACATCCTTCAACCCCGTCCAATTCTTTGCGTCATTCTCATAAGCCAATTTAGCATTATAATACATACTGACAGTATTGCCCGTATAATTATATACTCTTATTTTCCATTTACCATTTACTTTACCATATAAACGAGCATCCAAGGTATTTGAAAAACTTACATACTTAGTAAGACTTGAATTTGTTAAATCAAACGGCCATATCCAACCGCCAGAGCTTGCATAAGCTATAACCTTCCCAGCATAATAATATCCGGCATAATTCAATTCTGAACAATACCATGAATCGGAATCTATGCTTGTATTGACTCTTCCTTCTGTGAGAGGAAGATTATATGTTTTTCCTAATTGTTCCTTATGAAAATATTTAGCTTTCTCAACAATATTTGAAGATGTGTTCTTCGGTCTTATTATAACAACCCCAAAATCAACAATCCGATTATCATCCAAGAAGCCGAACTGCACGCCTTCTTTAACAGCTTCAATAACCTGTATATATGTAGATCTACCATGTATTCTACCGGAAACGGCTTTATTCGTATCATAAACAAAAGCGGAATGCCCCATATTATTAAATTTAGTACTTGTTTCTACAACAATATCACCATCCTGTATCGCAGAATAATCAAAATTTTCGTTTGAATAATAAATATCATGTTGCAAGGCTGAACTTGGCGTAATTTCAGGATCAAAATTGGAAGATTTAGGATTGGAAGTATCACCTTTTATAATATAATACTCATCAACCGAAGAACTCATAGTTGATATTTCATATTCAGTCATACTTACTCTGCCATAAGCTTCATCAACTATCAAATCAGTATATGCTTGTATCTCCATATTGAATGTATAATATCCATCGCAAAACTCTTCAAAAGTATATGGCATTTCAATATTTCCATCAGACAATCTTTCACTTGCCTGTCGATAATAAACTTCAAACACGTCCTTATAAGATACTACGGTTTGATACTCTTCTTGTTCTGGATAAGTCGTATCAATTTCTTCCGCCAAAATTGTTTGAGTAGTATTCTCTTGCGTTTCAGCACTTGCGTTGATAGACAATTCTTGGAACGCACTTTCCAACGAGATAACAACACTTAAGCTTGCTAAAAAAATAGGCAAAGATTTCTTAAATAATGTAATTCCTTTCATAATAGTCCTCAATATAATATTTCTTTTACTCTAACTTCATAATAGAGCTACACTTTCAATTTTATTTCTACAAGAAAATTCTTTTACTTTTGTTAAAATCCTCCATAGTTTCTCAATTA
>CAZBQP010000036.1:0-9757 GCA_964494075.1 uncultured Clostridia bacterium | reverse complement strand
GCGTCTATATCGGAGGCGGTACGCCCTTTGCCCTCGAAGCAGGGGAGCTGGAACGAGTTTTGAAGGGAATTGATCCTCTCTATCGGAGTTATTCGCCCTTGCGTGAATATACCGTGGAGGCAGGCAGACCGGACGTGTTCACAGAGGAAAAACTCCGTCTTTTGAAGGAGTACGGCGTCACTCGCATCTGTATCAATCCGCAGAGCTTTTCGGACGAGACTTTGCAGAAAATCGGGCGTCGTCACACCCAAGCGGATATCTATCGTGCTTTTGAAATGAGTGAAAAATACGGGTTCTTGATCAACGTAGATTTGATTGCCGGGCTTGCCGACGAATCGCCGGAAACGTTTGTGGAAAGCGTGGAAAAGGCCGTTCAAACGGGGGCGGACAATATCACCGTGCATTGCTTGTCCTTGAAGTCGGGTGCGAAGCTCAAAGAGGAGACGGAATATCTTGAAAACGATTTCATTTCGACCATGGTATCCTCCTCTCGTGAAATTTTGAATGCAAACGGATACGTGCCGTACTATATGTATCGTCAAAAATATCAAGTGGGCAACAACGAAAACGTGGGCTGGACAAAGCCGGGCAAAGCGTGCGTGTATAATATTGATATTATGGAAGAGACGGCGGATAATCTTGCCGTGGGTGCGAATGCCGTTTCCAAACGAGTGTATACACAGAAAGGCTTGATTCAGCGATGTGCTTCTCAAAAGGATTTGAGGACGTATATCGAAAACGTCGATGCTATCATCCAAAAACGCAAAGAATTTTTCAAATAATGGCAAAATAATTGTAAAAATGGGCTTATTTTGATTTACTTTTTATAACGAAAGTGCTAAAATATTATAGTAACGGCTGTCTGAGTGGTTTGATTCTCCACGACTACTCGGCGGTACGCAAGTATAATTTCCATACAGGAGGATAAAAAAATGGAAAAAAACGAAATCATCGCTAAATTCGCAACGCACGAAGGTGACACGGGTTCTCCCGAAGTACAGATCGCTCTTTTGACGTATCGTATCAATCACCTTAACGAACACCTTAAGGCTAACAAGCAGGATAACCATTCCCGTCGTGGCCTTTTGAAAATGGTAGGTAAACGCCGCGGTCTTCTCGACTATCTTAAAGCTAAAGACATCGCAAGATACAGAGCAATCGTGGAAGCGTTGGGTCTTCGTAAATAAGATGAAACACGGAAGAGTGGGTTATTTTAACTCGCTCTTTTTTAATATATCTCAGAACAAAAAACGGCGTTTTGGTGCTTTTGGACAAGCTTTGGCAAGGCGAACTCCAACCCATCTCGCAGCCCTCGCTCTCGTCGGGTGACGATGGCGAACAAGAACAAAAAAGAATTCAAGAATAAGGAGTAAAGTAAAATGCCAAATTTAGAAAACAGCAGAGTATTCAAAACCACGTATGCAGGCAGGGAATTGATTGTAGAGGTCGGCAAGTATGCAGAACAGGCAAACGGCGCTTGTTTGGTACGTTGCGGCGAAACGGCAGTGCACGTGTCCGTATGTATGAGTGAAACGGCAAGAGAGGGTATGGATTTCTTCCCCCTTTCCGTAGATTATGAAGAAAAAATGTTTGCTGTGGGTAAAATCCCCGGCGGCTTCAAAAAGCGTGAGGGCAGAGCGTCCGATAAAGCGATTCTCACCAGTCGTTTGATCGATCGTCCCATTCGTCCTTTGTTCCCTAAGGGAATTTTCAACGATGTAGTCGTTGTTGCAACTGCGCTTTCCGTAGATCCCGATATCTCTCCCGAGCCTCTTGCAATGGTAGGTTCTTCCATCGCTCTTTCCATCTCCGACATTCCTTGGGCAGGCCCTACGGGTTCCGTCGTTGTCGGTATGGTAGACGGTGAATACGTCATCAACCCCGACGTTGAACAGCGTGCAAAGAGCTCCATTCACCTCAACCTTGCAGGTACGAGCGACGCAATCCTTATGATCGAAGCAGGCGCAAACGAAGTGACCGATGCAGAAATGGTCGGTGCGATCATGTTCGGCCATGAAGAAATCAAAAAGGTATGCGCTTGGATTTCCGAAGAAATCGTGCCCGCTGTCGGCAAACCTAAAAAGGAAATGGAACTTTACCATATCCCCGAAGATTTGGACGCAGCAGTTAGAGAATACGGTTATGACAAGCTCTACGCAGCACTCGACACCTTTGACAGACAGGAACGTCAGGCTCGTCAGAACGAGGTAGAAGCAGAAATCGTTGAACATTTCGCAGACATCTATCCCGATCAGTTGCGTGAAGTGAAAGACTCCATTTATTATATTGTAAAGGGCATCGTTCGTGCGAAGATTTTCGACGGCGTTCGTCCCGACGGCAGAAAACTTACCGAAGTTCGTCCTATCTGGTGCGAACACGGCATTCTTCCCAGAGTACACGGTTCCGCAGTGTTTACCCGTGGTCAGACGCAGGCACTCACCACCTGTACCCTCGGTATGCTCGGTGAAGCACAGAGAATGGAAGGTCTTGACGAGGAAGAAGAAAAGAGATATATGCATCAATACAACTTCCCCGGATATTCCACCGGTGAAGCAAAGGCGTTGAGAAGCCCCGGTCGTCGTGAAATCGGTCACGGTGCGTTGGCGGAAAGAGCGCTCGTTCCCGTCATTCCTTCTGCGGAAGAATTCCCGTATGCAATCCGTGTCGTATCCGACATCATGTCTTCCAACGGTTCCTCTTCTATGGCATCCGTATGCGGTTCTACCATGGCATTGATGGATGCAGGCGTTCCCATCAAAGCGCCCGTAGCAGGCTGCGCAATGGGTCTTGTAAAAGATCCCGAAACGGGCAAATACGTCATCATGACTGATATTCAAGGTCTTGAAGACTTCCTTGGCGACATGGACTTCAAGGTTGCAGGTACGGACAAGGGTATCACGGCAATTCAGATGGATATTAAGATCAAGGGCATTTCCGAACAGATCATGCTTGACGCAATCGCACAGGCTCAGGATGCAAGAAAGTTCATTCTCGGCAAGATGCTTGAATGCATTCCTACCGTTTCCGATGAACTCTCCCTCTATGCACCTAAGATCGTTACCTTCAAGATTAACCCTGAAAAGATCGGCGACGTTGTCGGCAAACAGGGCAAAGTTATCAATAAGATTATCGAACAGACGGGCACGAAGATTGACATCGAAGAAGACGGCACCGTTTGCATCGCTTGCTTCGGTGATATTGCAAATGCAAAGCGTGCGCAGGCGATTGTGGAATCCATTGCACACGATCCTGAAATCGGCGATATGTTCGTAGGTGTGGTTGTTCGTATTCTTTCCAAAGTCGGCGCATTCGTAGAATTCGCACCCGGCAAGGACGGAATGGTGCACATCTCCAAGCTCTCCAAAGAGAGAGTGAACCAGGTAGAAGACGTGCTCAACATCGGCGACAAGGTGAAAGTGGAAATCATCAAGATCGGCGAAAAGGGCATTGATTTGAAGCTCTTGGAAAAACTTAACTAAACGCTAAGATAGAAAAGACGCTCCGATGTAAATCGGGGCGTTTTTTGCGTGGTAAAATTGCTTGAAAGAGGGGTAGTCAGATAACGAGTGAATATTTCCCATTAGAATAGGGCAGGTATGCGTTGAACGATAAGAAGTCGATTTAATAAGTGGGCAGGTATGCGATGAAGAAATATCCTGCTGTAGGGGGGCAGGTGCGAGACGAATAAAAAAATGCCCTGCAAAAAGCAGGGCATGGAATATGAGATCGAATACGGGAAATTAGCTGATATGGAAAATTTCAGCATCTGCCTTGACGGCGTCCGCACAGAAGATTTTTTTGTCTTCGTCGTAGCGTACGTACTTTCTCGTTTCACGGCAAAGAAGTCGATATCCTTCCGGTGAGTTCAAAAGATAGAAACGGGAGGAATTTGCCGTTTGGTTAGAGGTCAGTTTGAGGACAGCGCCGCTCGTCGTGTTTGCCATGAGGTATTTATCCTGGAATTTCAGCTGTACGCTGCCGTCGTTATAAAATTGATTTTTGACGAGATAGAAGCTTTCACCATTTCCGTCGGTTACCGTAAATGCGGTTGAGTCGTTGTAGGTGGTTTGGCAAATGCCCTTGTAATTGTTGGTTTTGAGGGAATATTCCTTTTCCGTCAGCGTGTACGGAGTAACGGGGCTTGCGCAATATTCCATGAACTTCTCATACACGGTGCCACCTCCTTCGAGAGGATGTTGGACGGCGTTTGAAGTGTTGAGTTTTTTGAATTTTGCAAGAATGGTTTCGTAAGAATCTTCATGAGCATTGACTTTTTCCGAATCTTCCACTACGATGTTATAGATGCCCCACGCCATCGTTCTCGTCGAGTTGACTTTATACGTCCAGCTTGTCCAATGCCAACCGTTCGCATTCATCAAATCGAGGGTGTAATCCCAAGATTCGGAGGGGTTGTAGCAGGTAAATTCACCCATATAGATGGGCACGCCGAAGTTTTGCGAGTTGATATTGTCGATTTTTCCGTTCCAGCTCGTGGTGTGTGTGGACACGGTGGAAGTGCTTGTGTAGTGATGGAAGGAGTATGCACAGTTTTTCCAGCCGTATTCGGAAGGTTGAGGCAGATTTGCGCCGTCCCAACAGGATTCAAAGATGACGATGTGTTTGGAATCGACCGAGCGAATTTCATCGTAGACTTCGTCAAAATAATCCCAATGCTTTTTGCCTGTCGTTTGCGAGCCGCTTGCCGTTGTGTCGGCAGGTTCGTTCAAAAGATCGTAGCCGGCAACGTTGGGGGAATCTTTGTAATGCTCTGCAATCGCCTTCCAAAGTTTTTTGGTCAATTCCTTTTTTTGCGTGTTTTCATAGAAATCGACGGAACCGCCGGGAATAACTTCGCCGCTGTGGTCTTTGCCGTTTTGCGAACCGTATCCGCCGTGCATATCCAAAATGGTGTACATGCCGTATTTTGCCGCCATATTGATAAATTCGTCAAGAGCGGAGAAATCGTAGTCCTTGCCGGCGTAGTCTAACCCCCGTACGGCGTCGAAGTCGACGTTCATGTAGGTGAAGGGAAGACGGAGGACGTTCATGCCCATGTCCGCACAATTCTTAAAATCTTGTTCATTGAACCAGTTTTTTTGATATTCTTTCCAAAGATTTTCTGCTTGGTCAATGCCGAAGCGTTCGATGAATACTTTGGAAGTGGTGAGGTGATCGAGACATTCAGGTACGGAGCTTTCCTCCGAATAGCTGTGGACGAATCCGTTCATCCATTGTTCGATGGGGCCCCAGCCGCCAACGTTGGTGCCACGCAGATAGACGACTTCCCCTTTGTCGTTGACGATGTCCTTTCCGTTGACTTTCAAAGGGGAAAGATAAACGACGGGATCTTCAAACGGGAAGAAGGGGAGAAAATCGCACGAGGATAGACTGGGCAGAACGCTGAACGTCATCACTGCGGCGAGTATGCCTGATAGAAATTTCTTCATAATGCAAAGCTCCTTTTTTTGCTAAATTTTGTATGTTATATACTTTGTTTCACCATTATACAAGGAAAAATATAAAAATGGAAGAGGAAAGGTGCAGACCTTTCTTAAATAGAGTCTATCTTTACACCTTTTACGTGAATTGACTATTGAAAAATGAGATAGTGTATGATACTATAAGTAAGGTCAATCGGAGTGTTTCGATTTTTCAAAAACCGAAGATAAAAAGTGAACCTTTTTCGCAGAATGTATTTGGGGGAGAAAAAACGAGACGGACGAGTGCCGAAATTATAAAGTAAGGAGAAAAAAAATGTCAAAAAACACGAAGAAAAGTGTTGGCAAAGTAAAAGCCGGCAGAGGCTTGAAAGTTGCGGCGATCCTCATTCTCATCATTGCGATTGTGTTGAACGCAGCTTGCGTATTGATGGCAGACACCATTACGCTTTGGCTTTGCAGCACCACCTCTTTGGACAGTGCAACACGTGAAAAGGGCGAAAAGCTTGCGACGCAGATTGTCGAAGAGGGGATTGTATTGGTAAAGAATGAAGACGAATCTTTGCCTTTGGATAAAGAAACAGATACGAAAGTGAACGTATTCGGATGGGCTGCATCCGAATGGATTGGAGGCGGTTCGGGTTCCGGCCGTGTCGTTGACAACGGAAATGGCAACGCCATGACTCCCGGTACCACTTTCTTGGATGCTTTAAAAGCGGCAGACATCGAATACAACACCGAAATCATCAATATGTACGAAAATTTCCAGGGAAATCGTGAATATTGGAATAGCGGTGCGTTGAATGCAAGCTCTCAGCAGTTCCATCGTTTGTACGAACCCTCGATCACCGATGCGAATTACTATTCTTCTGATCTTCTCGCAAACGCAACCAACTTCTCGGATACGGCAATCGTCGTGCTCGGGCGTGTGGCAGGGGAAAGTAACGATCCCGCATGCGAACAGTATAAACGCACGGTGAAAAACGGTTCGATTGCAACCGACAGCAACAGAACGTACCTCGATATTTCCACCGAAGAAGAAGAGCTTTTGGAATACGTAGCGTCTAATTTCTCGAACGTAATCGTTGTCATCAACTCCACCAACACCATGAATTTGAGCTTCATGGATTCCATTGACGGTCTCAGCTCCTGCCTCATCGTAGGCGGCACGGGTAACAACGCGGCAAACGGGCTTGTAAACGTATTGTACGGCGTATCTCCCTCCGGTAGAGTAGCAGATACCTATGCATATGATTTCGCAACGGCAGCAGCTTATGCACACGCAGGCGAAACGGGCATGGAACGCTATCCCGACAGCAGAAATATGTATCCCGGTGCAGGTTCTCCCGGCATGAACAAGGATACGAATGGTGACTCTCACTATAAAGACGGCGCAAGCTATTTGGATTATCAAGAAGGCATCTACGTTGGTTACAAGTGGTATGAAACCGCAGACGTAGAAGGCTACTGGGCAGACGTAAACAATGACTTCGGCAAAGGATATGAAGGTGTTGTACAGTATCCTTTCGGTTACGGTATGTCGTACACGAACTTCACTTGGGACGTTGTTAGCACTGAACCTGCAGGCGGCGCTTTGAATGTAAACGGTCAGATTAAAATTGTTGTCCGCGTAACCAACACGGGTGACGTGGCAGGTAAAGAAGTTGTACAGGCTTACTACACCGCTCCCTATACGAAAGGCGGTATTGAAAAATCTTCGGTTGTTCTTGCAGCGTTTGCAAAGACGCCCGTTGACGTAGAACCCGGCGAAAGCCAAGACCTCACCCTTACGTTTGACGTACGCGACATGGCTTCCTATGATTCGAGCGAAGTCAAGGTTGCAGGCGGCGGCTATATCCTCGAAAAGGGTGAATACACCGTCAAACTTATGAAGAACTCCCACGAACTTGCAGAAGTGGGCGTAGGTTCTGCAGAACATACCTATACGCTTAGCGCAGACCACATATACAAAACGGACGCTAAGACGGGCAACGAAATTCACAACCTCTTCACCGGTGAAGACGCAATCGACGGCATCTCTATTGATGGCTCGACGACGGAAGGGGAAATCGCATGGTTGACGCGTGCAAACTTCAAAGGCACCTTCCAGGCTGAAAAAGATCCTGCAAGAGAAATGAACCAGATCCTTCGTGATCGCAACCTTTATTCTAAAGCGGAAGCAGATGCATGGGATGCAGCGCATACCGATGCGGAAATGCCTACGCAGGGCGCAAGCGGAGCTCTTCGCATCTATGAAGACGGCAAGGTTACCGAACTCGGTTTGGAACTCGGCGGCGACTACAATTCTGATATGTGGGACGATTTGCTCGACCAAATTTCCATCAATGAAATGAAGACACTCACCTTGCACGGATACGTAAAAGAATCCAAGGTTGCATCTGTGGGTAAAGACTTTGAAACCAACTCCGTAGACGGCCCCGCACAGGCAGGTTCCTTCAACGTAGCGAACGCAGGTACCGGCTATCCCAACGCAACCGTACTCGCGCAGTCTTGGAACCCCGAGCTTGCTAAGAGCTTTGGTTCTTCCCTCGCAGCAGATGCAAGAGGCATCGGTTACGAAGGTTTGTACGCACCCGGCGTGAACATTCACAGAACGGCGTTTGGCGGCAGAAACTATGAATATTATTCCGAAGACGCATACCTTACGGGCGCAATCGGCGCAAGCGTTGTAAACGGTATGTTGGACGGCGGCGTATATGTATATGTAAAACACTTCGTGCTTTACGAACAGGATACTCGTCGTGACGGTATGTACACCTGGCTCACCGAACAGGCACTTCGTGAAATTTACGTAGCTCCTTTCAAGATGCTTATCGACGACGCTAACGTAAGCGGTTTGATGAGCTCCTACGGCCGTATCGGTGCAGTTTGGACGGGCGGCAGCGAAGGTTTGTTGAGACACCTTTTGAGAGATGAACTCGGCTTCCAGGGTACTGTTATCACCGACTATGCCGATCATCATCAATATATGAACGGCGACCAGATGATCCGTGCAGGCGGCGACCTTTGGATGGATGGTTATTCGAATAATGGTGCTTACGACTTCCAGACGAGCTCCGCAGCAATGGTTAGTGAACTTCGCAGAGCGACGAAGAACATTCTCTACACCGCATTGAACGCAGATTATCGTATTGCGAACGCAAGTGATGAAGGTATCTCTATCAGCAGAGCAAACACTGCATTCGTATGGTGGCCGTATGCCCTTGCAGCAATCGACGTTGTAGCGTTGATCGCAGTCATTGCATTGCTTTCCGGCAGCAAGAAACAGAAGAAAGCCGCTATTGCAGCGTTGGAAACAAAATCTTCTTCCAAAAAAGGTGCTAAGAAACACAAATAAAAAATGATCTCTAAAAAACGGGTAGGGCAATGAAATGCCCTGCCTGTTTTTCTACTTCGGGAGTGAAAGGAATTTTCAAGATCTCGGTGTTATATCATAAGATTTGATATGTAAAAATGAAAGGTATAGGTCCAATTTGAAAAGTTTAGTATTTTTCTACCATTTATGTCAAAAAAAGTACAAGTTATGCCATAAAAAATGTTTACAAAAAAGAAAAAAATATGTTATAATAAAAAACGGTTGAGTTGAAAAGGAGCGAGCTCCTTTTTTGTTGTCATGTAAGCATGACAACAAAAAATATTTGTCAGGAAAGGAAATTCGTAATATGGATATGAAAAAACATTTTGAACGTAGCATATTGAAATTGCTTAGCGAGAAAAGTATTGATCAAATTACCATTAACGAGTTGATACAAGAAGTTGGTTCTTGCAAGGGAACTTTTTATAAGTATTACGTAGATAAATACGATTTGTGTAATCAAGCGCTGACGAATAATATGTACAATAAAATTAACTTCGAGGAATCTGACTGGGAACGTTTTTTGGCTGAGTATATAGAAATGATCGGCAAAAACTCAAAGATCTTTATCAATGCGTTTGAATCTACGGATATCAGCGCTCCCATTTCCCAAAATCGTCAGATGATTTCCTCCATGATTTCAAAAATTTTGCGGTTGCATAAAGTGGACGTCGATGATGAGCGAATTGTCTTTGTTCTCCAGTCGTTTGGAAGTGCCTTTATGTCGGTTATAAAGTATTGGTTGCTGTCGGGTAAGAAAAAAAGCGAGAAAGAAGTCGCTGAGGGAATTCGAGGTATTATGCCTAAGTATATTTATTCTTATCTGTATCAAGATAATTGAGACGAGCGAGCCTAATCATGCGCATGCGAGTGCTTTTTTGTGAATAACATAGCATAATCTTTTCAAAACATAAACGTTAAAGGGGTGCACCCCTTTAGTTGC
>CAZBQP010000035.1:0-10104 GCA_964494075.1 uncultured Clostridia bacterium | reverse complement strand
GTATTATTTATAATATAAAAAGGATTTTATATGGCAAAACCAAATTCTAATTTGAGAAATTTTTGTATTATCGCACACATTGACCACGGGAAAAGTACACTTGCCGATCGACTGATGGAACGTACAGGGCAGGTGTCTAAACGTGATATGGAAGACCAGCTGCTCGACAGCATGGATATTGAGAGAGAACGTGGAATCACTATTAAACTCACTCCCGTGAGAATGTATTATACGGCAAAGAACGGGCAGGAATATGAGTTCAACCTTATTGACACGCCGGGACACGTGGACTTCACCTATGAAGTTAGTCGCTCTCTTGCTGCATGTGAAGGGGCGATTTTGGTCGTGGATGCGACGCAAGGCGTTGAGGCACAGACGCTTGCCAACGTATATTTGGCGCTTGAAAACAATCTGGAAATTCTCCCTGTCATCAACAAAATCGACTTGCCCAGCGCACGTGTGGACGAGGTGAAAAAGGAAATCGAAGACGTAATCGGGTTGGATGCGGAAGGGATTCCTTGCGTGTCGGCAAAAGAGGGCACGAACATCGAAGATTTGTTGGAGGCAATCACGCAATATTTTCCTGCGCCCGACGGGGATACGGAAAAGCCACTCAAAGCGTTGATTTTTGACAGCTATTACGATAATTATAAAGGGGTTATTCTCTTCGTTCGTATTATGGACGGTTCGGTGAAAGTGGGGGATAAGGTCAAAGCGTTCCTTTCCTCTGCGACTTATGACGTTACGGAAGTTGGCGCTTTTGCCCCGAATCCTACGCCGAAGGACGTATTGAAAGCAGGGGAAGTGGGCTATATCGCTGCATCTATTAAATCCATTCAGGACGTAGCGGTTGGCGATACGGTGACTCTTGCTACGAATCCGGCGGCTGAGCCGTTGCCTGGATATAAAAAGGTGCAACCGGTTGTCTTCTGCGGTATCTATCCGCTCGACGGAAGTAAATTCAATGATTTGAAGGAAGCAATTTTGAAGTTGCAGCTCAACGATGCCTCCCTCATCTTCGAGCCGGACAATTCCGTGGCGCTCGGCTTTGGGTTCCGTTGCGGTTTCTTGGGACTTTTGCATATGGAGATTATTCAGGAGCGCATCGAACGAGAGTTTAATCTGGACATTATCACGACGGCGCCGTCGGTAAGTTATCACGTGCATAAAACGGACGGAACGGAGTTTTTCGTGGACAATCCCTCGCATTTGCCTGATCCTTCCGATATCGAGTATATGGAAGAACCCATTGTCAAGGCGGAAGTGTATACGCCGCCTGATTATATGGGATCGGTAATGGATTTATGTAAGGAAAAACGCGGCGTGTTTAAAAATATGACTTATATGGACGAACGACGTGTGAAACTTGAATATACGTTGCCTTTGAACGAGATAGTGTACGATTTCTTTGACAGCTTAAAATCAAGAACGAAAGGGTATGCGAGTTTCGATTACGAGCTTGCAGGGTATCAAAGATCTAAGCTTGTACGCTTGGACATCTTGCTTAACGGGGAAATTTGCGACGCATTGTCTATCATTGTGTTCGAGGGTAGAGCGTACGAGCGTGGCAGAACGCTGTGCGAAAATTTGAAGGAGGCAATTCCTCGTCAGCTTTTTGAAATTCCCGTGCAGGCGGCGGTCGGTGGCAAGATTATTGCCCGTGAAACGGTGAAGGCTGTTCGAAAGGACGTGCTTGCGAAGTGTTACGGCGGCGATATTACCCGTAAACGTAAACTGCTTGAAAAGCAAAAAGAGGGCAAAAAGCGTATGCGTAAAATGGGTTCGGTGGTATCAAAGATCTAAGCTTGTACGCTTGGACATCTTGCTTAACGGGGAAATTTGCGACGCATTGTCTATCATTGTGTTCGAGGGTAGAGCGTACGAGCGTGGCAGAACGCTGTGCGAAAATTTGAAGGAGGCAATTCCTCGTCAGCTTTTTGAAATTCCCGTGCAGGCGGCGGTCGGTGGCAAGATTATTGCCCGTGAAACGGTGAAGGCTGTTCGAAAGGACGTGCTTGCGAAGTGTTACGGCGGCGATATTACCCGTAAACGTAAACTGCTTGAAAAGCAAAAAGAGGGCAAAAAGCGTATGCGTAAAATGGGTTCGGTGGAAGTGCCTTCCGAAGTCTTTATGGAAATTCTTAAAACGAATAAAGATTGATCAATTAAAAATGAAAGCTTGCACCTTCCCTAAAATGTTGAGTTGCGTTTTGGACTCTTGTCTTTGGCGTTTGCGTTTTGCGGTGAAGAAGTGCAGACGAGCCTTCTACACAAAGAAGGCGTGGAAGTACGTGGGAATTACACGGTCGATTTGATAAGATATCAAACAGAAGAAATATAGTCTTTATGGAAATTCTTAAAACGAATAAAGATTGATCAATTAAAAATGAAAGCTTGCACCTTCCCTAAAATGTTGAGTTGCGTTTTGGACTCTTGTCTTTGGCGTTTGCGTTTTGCGGTGAAGAAGTGCAGACGAGCCTTCTACACAAAGAAGGCGTGGAAGTACGTGGGAATTACACGGTCGATTTGATAAGATATCAAACAGAAGAAATATAGTTATATAGAGGAATTATTATGCCAGGAATTTATATTCACGTTCCCTTTTGCAGACACAAATGCTCCTATTGCGATTTTACGTCTTATCCCGATAAAATCGAATATGCCGAAGCCTATATGGCTTGTCTTTACAAAGAATTGAAGATGCGTGGCGAGGAGCTGAAAAACTATCAATTTGACACTGTCTATTTCGGCGGTGGTACACCTTCCTATATTCCGCCTAAACTCATTTTGGGTGCAATGAATCAGATTCGTGCTTGTTTTAATCTTTCCAAGGATGCGGAAGTTACCTTAGAGCTCAACCCAGGTACGATTGGGGAGAGTAAGGTACAAACGTACCTGTCGGCAGGCATCAATCGTTTTTCCATCGGTTTGCAGACGGCAATCGACGAACAGCTTGCCGATTTAGGCAGAATTCATAATGCGCGTGATTACGTGTACGCAACGAATCTGCTCAAAGGACAAAATTTCAGCACGGACATTATGCTCGGATTGAAAAATCAAACGAAGGAAGACGTCAAAAAAACGATCGAGCTTGCGCATGCTTGCGGCTCGAAACACATATCCATGTATGCGTTGACGGTGGAAGACGGTACTCCGATCTACACCGATTATCTCAATGGTGAGCTACCCGACTCGGATGAAGTTGCTGAAATGTACGAATATGGAAAAACACTCTTGGAAGAAAAGGGGTACAAGCGTTACGAGGTGTCCAACTTTGCCATTCCCGGGTATGAGAGTAAACACAATCTCAACTATTGGAAACGAGGCGAATATATCGGCGTCGGCGTGTCTGCCAGCTCCTTTATGATGGGCAAACGCTTCACGAACACTTTCGATTTGGACGAATATATGAAATGCGTTATTTCGGGGTTCTATCCTGCCGTGACGAGCGAACAGGTGGAGGAAAAGGACGCAAAATTTGAGTTTGTCATGCTCGCCCTTCGTACAAGCAGCGGACTTTCGATGAATGAGTATAAAGAAAAATTTGGAAACTCTTTGGCGGAAGATTTCCCCAACGCCTTGAAAAAGACGGTGAAATATTTGGAACTTGACGGCGATCGTCTGAAAATTAAGGACGAATATTTATACGTGCAAAACTCGATTCTCGTGAACTTCTTGGAGGAGGAAGGGGAATGAGATTGCTAATCGTTCGCCACGGCGATCCTGATTACGCGCTCGATTCATTGACGCAAAAGGGGCGTAGAGAAGGGGAATTGCTCGCGGAAAAATTTAAGAATGAAAAAATTGATTATATCTATTCTTCTCCCCTCGGCAGGGCAAAAGAGACAGCCATGTATGCGGCGAAGGCTTTGAACATGGAAAATAAAGTGATTGTCGAGCCGTTGTTCCGGGAGTTTAATAGGGAAAAAGCGATGGTTCTGCCCGACGGCACCGAACGGCATTTAATTTGGGATTTGCTCCCCGAATACTGGACGAAAGAAGAGGAACTTTACGATCTCAAAAATTGGAAGACACATTCGGCACTCAAACAAGGCGACGTGGTCGCTTATTATGAGGAAGTTGTGAAACGCTTGGATGAAATTTTGCAAGCACACGGGTATTGTCGAGAGGGCAGATATTATCGAGTGGAAAAAGCAAACACCGACACCGTGGCAATTTTTTGCCATTTCGGGTTGGAAATGATTTTGCTCTCCCATCTTTTCAATATTTCCCCCTTTCCTCTATTGCACCACTTTACGGCGTTGACAAGCTCGGTTACGACGTTGTACACCGAGGAAAGAAGAGCTGGAATCGCCACGTTCCGTTGCTGCGGATTTGGAGATATAAGCCATTTATATGCGGCAGGAGAGGAGCCTTCGTTTTCGGCGAGATTTTGTGAGGTTTTTGGGAACGGCGATCGACAAGATTGATAAAAAAGATATAGGCAGGTATGCGTTGAAATGAAAAAACACGTGAAAGTAGCGGCTGCGTTGCTCTTTGAAAACGGCAAAATATTTGCGACGAAAAGAGGGGATTCCCCCTATCCTTACGTTGCGCATAAATATGAATTTCCCGGTGGAAAGATCGAAGAAGGGGAACGTGGAGAAGATGCGGTCAAGCGTGAACTTCGTGAGGAGCTCGATATGGATGTGAAAGTGGGCGGTTTGTATGCTTGTCACACTTTTGAATATCCCGATTTTATCATCACTCTTTCCCTTTACGAATGTGAGGCGCAGTCTGATTTCATTTTGAAGGAACACGAATGTTATCAATGGTTTGCTCCTCGGGATCTGAATGAAGAGGAGTGGGCACCTGCGGATGCGGATATTGTAGCCACGTTGAGGCGTGTGTTTGGAGGAGAGGATTGAGATGGAAAAGGAAAATATTATTTTGATCGGGATGCCCAGTTGCGGTAAAACAACCATCGGCACGGAACTTTCCAAAAAAATCGGGTATGGATATATCGACAGCGACAGCGTGATCGTCGCACGTGAGGGAATGCGTTTGCCGCAGATCATTGAGGCGAAAGGTAGAGAGGGCTTTCTCGATGTTGAAGCCAAGGTGAATTCGGAACTTTGCGCAAATCGTTGCGTCATTGCGACAGGCGGCAGTGTAATTTATCGAGATTACGCCATGCAAAAGCTTCGTTCGTTAGGCAGAGTGGTGTATTTAGAGCTTACCTATGAAACGGTGGAAAGTCGAATCGGCAATTTGAAGGAGCGTGGCGTCGCAATCAAAGAGGGGTTCACTTTACACGATTTGTACGAGGAACGCAAGGCGCTGTATGAGCGGTATGCGGATATTTCCGTGAAGCTGGACGGCAAAACCATTTCGGAATCGGTGGAAGCTGTTGCGAAGGCAATCCAACAATGAAGAATTTACGAGTAGCGATTTACGGCGCCGGTGCAATGGGCACGGTGCTCGGCGCATTTTTGACAAAGGGCGGTTTGTCCGTCGATCTGATTACGAGAAATGAAGCGCACGTAATCGGTATGCGAGAAAAGGGCGCAACCATTGTTTGCGAGGCGGACGGAAGAGAAATTACACAAGCGGTGCAGGTTTTATTCCCTCACGAAATGTCGGGAGAGTACGACGTTATATTTCTCATGACCAAACAACGTTACAACGAAGAAATTGTAAAAAGCTTGCTTCCTCATCTTAAAAAGGACGGCGTTGTGTGCACCACGCAAAACGGTTTGCCGGAGGAGAGCGTGGCGAAAATTGTCGGTTACACGCATACGTACGGAGCGGCAACTTCTTTCGGTGCCACCTTCTTAGGTGGGGGCAGGGTTGCGTTGACGTCAAAAATCGAGGCGATGCGCATGGAAGTCGGCGGTTATAAAAACGACGGGGAGAAGACGGGAATGCTCGTGGAAATTCTCTCTCATGTCGGGAAGGCGACGGGCAATGAAAACTTTGTCAACCCTACCGACAATCTTGTCGGTGCTCGCTGGGCAAAGCTGACGATCAACGCTGCTTTTTCGGGACTTTCTGTTGTGACGGGTTTGACGTTTGGAGAAGTGGCGAAAAGAGGAAAGAGCAGGAAACTTGCGTTGGGTATTCTTCGGGAATGTATGGCGGTTGCCCAAGCGCAGGGTGTGACGATGGCGAAAATGCAAGGTCACGACATGGTGAAGTTGCTTGGCGGAAATGGCTATTTACAAAGACTGTTCGCATACATGGTATTGCCTATTGCAATGAAAAGTCATAAAAAATTGATTTCCGGAATGCTCAAAGACGTGCAAAACGGCAGGGCGTGTGAGATTGATTTTGTGAACGGAGTCGTTGTGAAAGCGGGTGAACAAGCGGGTGTCAACACCCCTCTTTGCCGAAAGGTCGTGGATATTACGCACGGCATCGAAGAGGGGGTTTATCAAATCAGTTATCAAAACACCGATCTTTTTGATTGACAAGGTCGGGCGCAAGTGATAAAATAGACGAGGAAAAAAATTAAGAGGTATATTATATGATAGATTGGAACAAACTTGCGGACGTGCTCGTCCCTGACGAAAACGTAAAACCGCTCGAGTATTATGAAAGACTGTATCCCGAACGTGATCTTCCCAAGGGAGCGCAGGTCACCCGTTTGGCGCCCAGCCCCACGGGGTTTATCCACTTGGGCAATTTGTTTGTGGCGATTGCAAACGAACGCATCGCTCATCAAAGCGGTGGATTGATGTATCTTCGTATTGAAGACACCGACTTAAAGAGAAAGGTAGACGGGGCGGTAGACGCCGTGAAGAATGCGTTGAGATATTTCGATATTCGTTTTGACGAAGGCGCAGAGATTGAGGGTGCGGAAAATCAATACGGACCGTACTATCAAAGAGAGCGTGCGGAGATTTATCACGCTTACGCCAAAGATTTGATTCGTCGTGGACTTGCCTACCCTTGTTTCTGTACGGAAGAAGAGCTTTCCGCTCTTCGTGAAAAGCAGACGGCTGAAAAGAAGATCACGGGGTATTACGGGGAGTATGCCGCTTGCCGCAACTTGACGGAAGAACAGATTTATGAAAATCTCAAAGCAGGTAAGCCGTACGTTATTCGTTTGCGTTCGCAGGGGAATGCGGAAAATAAACTCACCTTCCGTGATGAAATTAAAGGGGATATTACCGTCACCGAAAATGATCAGGACGTCGTTATTTTGAAATCGGACGGAATTCCTACCTACCATTTCGCACACGCCATCGATGATCATTTCATGCGCACGACGTTGGTGATTCGAGGGGAAGAATGGTTGGCATCCTTGCCCATTCATATCGAGCTGTTCGACGTGCTCGGCTTCCGCAGACCTAAGTACGGGCATAATTGCTCCTTGCAGAAGATGGACGGCGAAACTCGTCGTAAGCTTTCCAAGAGAAAGGATCCCGAGCTTGGCTTGGAATTTTATCGTCAGGAAGGCTACAATGCGCGCGCCGTGAAGGTGTATATGCTCACCTTGCTCAACTCCAACTTCGAGGAATGGTACATGAAGAATCCCGATGGTAAGTTGGAAGATTTCAAATTCTCTATCAACAAGATGGGCAAGAGTGGTGCGCTTTTCGATTTGAATAAGCTTAGCGATATTTCCAAAAACGAGCTTGCAAAGCTTTCCGCGGAAGAAATGTTCGACGTCTTGCAGGACTGGGCGAACGAATTTGGCACGGAAGAGCAGAAAACCTATTTTGAAAACAAAGAGTATATGCTGAAAGTGCTTACCCTTTGCATGGGAATTGGCGGCAAAAAGCGTAGAAAGGATTTCACCACGTCAAAGCAAGCAATGGAATTTATCGCCTACTTCTTCGACAACACTTTCGCTCCCGAGTATGCGTACAGATTTGAATCCTCGATTGTCAAGAAAATTTTGCAGGAATTCAAGGCAACGTATGCGTACGAGGACGACATGCCCACTTGGTTTGATAAAGTGAAAGCTGTGGCGGCGGCGAATGGGTTTGCAACCGACATGAAGGCGTATAAGGCTGATCCTACTGCTTATCCCGGCAATGTTTCGGACGTGGCGGAAATGCTCCGTATTGCTACGACCGGGCTTGCAAACACGCCCGATCTTTGGACGATTATGCAAATTTTGGGTAATGAACGCACGATTGCCCGTTTGGGTAAGGCGATTGAAAGCTTATAATCGTTAGGACACAAATGAGGGGGAGTGTAAGGCTCTCCCTTCATTTTTTTGACATAGGATGGAATTTTTTTAAGATAGACCTTGACAAAACCGAAGTTTAGGTCTATAATATAGCATGGATATTGTTAAGCATTAAGGAGAAGATTATGAGCTATATCAAAGATAATTTTTTACTCACAAATAAGACGGCATATAAGTTGTATTACGAGTATGCGAAAAATATGCCCATTTTCGATTATCACTGTCATCTGCCTGAAAAGCAGATTCTCGAAAACAAACCTTTTTCGGATATTTATGAAATTTGGCTTGGCGGAGATCATTATAAATGGCGCTTGATGCGTAATTTTGGCGTGGATGAGGAGTATATCACGGGCAATAAGAGCAATAAGGAAAAATTTATGGCGTATTGCAAAACGATAGGCACGGCGTTCGGCAACCCTCTTTATCACTGGTCACAGGTGGAATTGCAGGACTTTTTCAACTGCGAGTTGGAAATTAACGAGGAAAATGCAGAACAGATTTGGGACTGGTGCAACGAATACATTGCCCTGAACAATATCACGCCGCAAAAGTTAATCGAGGGCTCGAACGTTTCCCATCTGTTTACGACCAACGAGATTTTCGACGACTTGTCCACTTTCCCCGAAATTGCGAAAAAGGGGTATAAATTCAAGGTGATTCCTGCTTTCCGTGCGGACAAGCTTATGGGGGTGGAAGCGCCCGAGTACAAAACGCATATGGCGAAGTTGGAAGGGTTGACGGGTAAAATTTCCAACGTGGACGATTTGGAAAAAGCCATCGAAGAAAGATTGCAGGCGTTTATTCAAGTCGGTACGACGGCAAGCGATATTGCCGTGGAACACGTTTACAAGATTGTCGACAAAGAGGATGCAAACGCCGTCTTTGAAAAGGCGCTCAAAGGAGAAATTCCCACGCAAGCGGAAGCGGAATCTTTTAAGGGGTATCTCACCTATTTCCTCTTTAAGCTGTATGCGAAATATAATATCGCTACCGAGCTCCACCTCGGTGCAACGAGAAATAACAATCGTCGCATGTTTGAAAAGCTCGGTGCGGATACCGGCTATGACGGCATGTCGGATGCGGAGGATTTGGAGCTTTTGCGTGCGCTCTTTGACAGACTCAATAGTGAAAACGCTTTGCCTAAAACGATCGTGTTCAACCTCAATCCTAAGATGAATTCGGAAATCGTCGTGCTTCTCGGTGAATTCCAGAGTAGCGAAGCGAAAGGGAAGATGCAATACGGCCCTGCTTGGTGGTTCTTGGATAATAAAGTGGGCATGGAAAGACATTTGCAGGATTTGACGGCTACGGGGCACATTGGCGCATTCGTCGGTATGCTTACGGACAGTCGTTCCTTCCTCTCCTATCCTCGTCATCATTATTTCCGTCGTGTTTTGTGTAACTACTTCGGTGGTATGATGGAACGTGGGGAAATGACGCAGGATATTGAATTCGTAGGCAAAGTGGTTCAGGATATTTCCTACAACAACGCCATGAACTATCTGAATATGAAATAAGGTATGAACGCTTTTTTGACCATGCTTTCGAGCGTCGCACTCTTTGTTGCGTTGGCGCTTCCGGGGTATATTTTTGTAAAAATTAAATTTCTAAAACCTGAACAATCAAGCGTGCTTTCGACGTTACTCACATACCTGGGTTTGCTATTTTTGATTTTAACGAGCACTTTGGATATCGAACTCAATGCAGAGTTTGCAAAGAACGCCCTTCTTTGCTGTATCCTTTCTTTGTTGGTGATTTTTGCGGTGTTCTTCCTTTCCAAACCCTTGACGGCAAGACTTACCGACAAGAGTAAACGAGGAATGGAACGATTTTGTATCACGTTTGCCAACAATGGATTTTTGGGAATTCCGCTTGCTCGTGCCGTTTTTGGCGAGGGACTTGCGCTTACCTATCTAATCGTCATCAATATTTTAGACAGTGTGGCAAGATATACGGCAGGTGTC
>CAZBQP010000034.1:0-10267 GCA_964494075.1 uncultured Clostridia bacterium | reverse complement strand
CGGTAGAGGAGCTTCAAAGGGAATATGGGCTTAATCAAGAAGAAATTCAAAAATATATTCGGAGCGTACTGAGATGAGAGCGGATAAATTTTTCGCAGATCGGTTCGGTTCGCGTACCAAAGCGGCGGAAGCAATCGAGAAGGGATTGGTGCTCGTCAACGGAAAGCAAATCAAGCCTAAAACAGAAATCAAAGAAACGGATGTGCCGGAGTTTGTGAAGGCAGAAACTTCTTTCGTGTCCAACGGCGGCTATAAGCTCGATCGTGCGCTCAAAGCGTTTTCCTTCGATTGTTCGGGGAAAGTGTTTGCAGATATCGGTGCGAGCACGGGCGGTTTTACCGATTGTTTACTTCAAAACGAGGCGAAAAGAGTCTATACGATTGACGTCGGGGAGAGCCTTTTGCATGAAAGCTTGCTGAACGATGAGCGGATTGTGCAAATGGAAAACACGAATGCTCGCTATCTGCGCAAAGAGGATTTTCCTGAGGAGATTGACGGCGTTGTTACCGACGTGAGTTTTATTTCCTTACGCTTGATTTTTCCCGTAATCAAAGAAATTTTGAAATCGGACGGAAGTGCTCTCGTATTGATAAAGCCGCAGTTTGAATGCGAAAAAAAGCATATCGGAAAGAGCGGTATCGTTTCACCATCTGCGCATCCTGCCATTGTCGAAAAGGTGCTTGGATATTTGACGGAAAACGATTTATATCCGCACGGAATCGTCAATGCGCCCGTGCGAAAAGGAAAAAATATTGAATATATTCTTCATTGCAAACGGCAATACGAAGGCGCAAAATCGACAAAACAAATTACGGAAGATATAAAGTGCTTTATCAGACGTAATTCCTTGGGAGAGTTGAAATAACATGAAAATCGGCATTCTTGGCAGTATGGATAAAATCGAAACGGGAAAAACGTTGGAGGAAATTCGATGTTTTTTGGAAGGAATCGGGCACGAGACCGTCTGTTTTTCCGCTCATACTCAAATTGACGGCGTGGACGTCGTAATTGTGCTTGGCGGAGACGGTGCGATTTTACACGCAGCGGTAGTGGCTGCGCAAAAAGGGGTTAAAATCATCGGAATCAATTACGGAACGCTTGGTTTTTTAACCGAATACGAAAAAAACGAGTGGTCGAACGTAAAGGATTTAATTTCCGCCTTGGAAGAAGGGAGCTGCCGAATCGTCAAACGCAGTTTGTTGGAAGTAACTATCGGGCAGGAGAAGTATTACGCATTAAACGAAATCGCCGTACAGAGGGATAATCACCCCACGGAGGCGAGAACGTCTCAAATTCTGAAAACAGAGTTTTCCGCAAACGAAGGGAAGGAATTGATTGCCGGAGACGGTTTGTTGATTTGTACGCCTACCGGCTCTACTGCCTATTCCCTGTCGGCGGGAGGGGCTATTGTAACCCCGGAGGTCCCCGTGTTTATGATGACGCCGATTTGTGCGTTTTCTATGCGTGCACGTCCCATTGTCTTTTCCAACGTCGATGAATTTCAGGTAAGAATTGTCAAAGGGCAGGCAAACGTGTTGGCAGACGGAAATGTTTTGGCAACCTTGTCGGAAGACGAGGAGCTGCATATCAAAAAGGCGCCGTTTACGGCAGATTTCCCCGTGAAGGACGACGTGGACTTCTTTGCGAGAGTCAGAAATAAATTGAACGAATAAACACAGGATAGAAAAAACACAGCAGGAGAGAGAAACGATGTTAAGATCAGCAAGACATGCGAAAATTTTGGAAATTATTTCACAGCAGGAAATTGAAACGCAGGAAGAGCTTTGCGCAGAGCTTAATAAGCTCAATCATGTCGTCACACAAGCGACCATTTCGCGCGATATTCGTGATTTACACCTCTTCAAGGTGGCAGGCATCGAGAAAAAATATCGTTATGCGTACATAAACGAAGCACAGGGGGAAATTTCCCCTAAAATGAGAAGTCTTTTCCGTGATTGCGTGCTCAGCGTGAAGGCGGCGCAAAATTTGATCGTGGTAAAGACGCTGGCAGGGAACGGCTCAAACGCCGGTGCTATCGTAGATAAACTCAATTACGAACAGATCGTCGGATCGGTGGCAGGCGACGATACGCTTTTGATCGTGTGTACGGACAATGAAAGTACCGATTACGTCGTCAATAAATTGACGGAATTTTTGAAATAATTCGAAAGAAGGCTTGTTATGTTATCCAAACTTTCCATTAAAAACGTAGCGCTCATCGAACGGGCGGATATTCAATTTGGTGAAGGCTTGAACGTGCTTTCGGGGGAAACCGGCGCAGGGAAGTCGGTAATTTTGGATTCCGTCAATTTTGTGTTGGGTGCAAAAGCCGATCGCTCCATGATTCGTTACGGGGAATCGGAATGTATGGTTAAAGCTGAATTTCTGTTGCCCGAGACGTCCAAGGCGATTGTAACTCTTCACGATATGGATATTGAAACGGACGGCGAGATTATCATTTCCCGAAGACTAACGGAGACTGGGAAAAGCTCCATCAAAATCAACGGAAATGCGGTAACTGCAGCGATGTTGCGCAATGTAACGGACAGCCTTGTAGACGTGCACGGACAAAGCGAGCATTTTTTCCTCTTGAAAGAAAGCAATCAATTGAAGACGTTGGATTGCGTAATCGGCACGGACCTTCTTCCTTTGAAAGGAGAGCTTTCCAACCTTTTGAAAGAGAAAAAGGATGTGATGGAACGGATTGCCTTGCTCGGCGGTGACGAGATGGAACGCGGACGTCGACTGGATATTTTGAAATTTCAAATCGAGGAGATTGAAGCTGCCGATTTAAAGAAGGGCGAAGAAGAGGAACTTGTTGCAAAGCGTAACAAAATCAATAATTTGGAAAAGATTATCTCCGCCATTCGAGAAGGAATACAGGTGCTCTCGGGCGAAGGAGGCGTTTTGGACGGGTTGCGTGTAACGGAACGTGCTTTGTCGAGTATTTCTCGTATCGACGTCGAATACGAACGACTGGCTGAAAAGTTGGAAGGGGTGGCAAGTGATGCGGACGACGTTGCTGAGACCTTATCCGATATGGCGGACAGTTTGTTCTTTGACGAACGTGAAGCGGAAGAAACGGAAGCTCGTTTGGATTTAATTCACGGTCTGAAACGTAAATACGGGGCTGATATTTCGGAAATTCAGGAATATTTGGGAAAAATCAAGGCGGAATATGAGTTGATTTCCGATTGCGAAGGACAATATGCTCTTTTGACGTCGGAAAAATCCAAGATTGAAAAGAAAATTTATGCGCTTTGTCAAAAAATTACCAAACTACGCAAAACACAAGGCGCTGCTTTCTGTAAACGGGTGACGAATGAGCTAAAAACGCTGAATATCGCCAGTGCGCAGTTTGAAATTGCTTTTAAGGAATATGAGGAAAGCGACGTCGATAAAGCGAACACCAACGGTTTGGACGAGGTAAGCTTTATGTTTTCGGCAAACGCCGGCGAACCGATGAAGTCATTGAGTAAGATTATTAGCGGCGGTGAAATGAGTCGTTTCATGCTCGCTGTCAAAACACAGCTTTCAGACGTGAACGAGATTTCTACCTATATATTTGATGAAATCGACGCAGGGATTAGCGGAAAAACGGCAAAAGTCGTGGGCGAAAAGCTGGCTCGCATTGCAAAAAACACGCAAATTATCGCCGTTTCTCATTTAGCGCAGATTGCCGTCATGAGCGACGATGAATTTCTTATCGAAAAACAGGAAACAGATGGTAAGACGCTCACAAAGGTACATTCGCTTGACGAAAGAGAAAAAACGCAGGAGATCGTGCGTTTGCTCGGTGGAAGTGATAATGATGAATTTGCCTTAAAACATGCGAAAGAATTGCTTAAACAGGCGAAAGAATATAAGATAAGTCTTTAATTTTTATAATATTGAATAAGAAATACTTGCTTTGCACACATTATTTTCAGTATGGAGGGAATATGCGCAAAACGAGTATTTTTTTTATGGGAGCCGCGTTATCTATTACGTTTGTATTTGGAAGCATTCGCCCCGTCAATGCAATGGCGGAAGAACGGACGGTGTACGTAGGCGGTATGTCGGCAGGATTTACCTTGAAAACGGATGGCGCACAAGTGATCGGACTCAGTGAAATCACGACAGAGAGCGGCATTTGCTCGCCTGCGCAAGAAGGCGGAATTCGTGTGGGAGATTTGATTCGGAAGGCAGGCGGAATTCAAGTGGAAACGATTGCACAACTCAACGAAGTCGTCGATAAAAGTAAAGGAAGGAAAATGGAATATGAAGTCATTCGAAATGGGGAAGTTATGCGCTTTCAGCTGCAAGCGGTGAAGGAAAAGTTATCCAACCGATATAAAATCGGGGTTTTGGTGAGAGAGAGCGTATCCGGGATCGGCACGGTCACCTACGTCGATCAAGAAGGAAGGTTTGGCTCGTTGGGACATTCCGTAATGGGAGAAAACAATCGCACAATGGAAATTTCAAACGGCGTGGTGTTTTCCTGCAATATTATAGGTGTTAGCAAGGGTGTACGCGGAAAGGCAGGCGAATTGCGTGGCTTGTTCTTAAATGACCAGCCGTTGGGTAATGCCGATAAACTTTGCGATTGCGGTATCTTTGGGAATGTTTCCAAGGAATTTTCTTTGAAGCATTTGACGAGTGCGGTAGCGGACTCAGACGGGGCAAAGCCAGGCAGTGCTTACATCTATTCGACCGTGAACGGCGTAGAACCTAAGCGATATGAAATTGAAATCGTCAAAGTGGATCGTTTTAATAAAGAGAATAAAAATTACGTGATTAAAATCGTTGACGAAGAATTGATTGCCGAAACGGGAGGAATCGTACAAGGAATGAGTGGAAGTCCGATTTTGCAAGAAAATAAGCTTGTAGGGGCGATTACGCACGTGTTTATCAACGATCCCACACGTGGATATGGTATTGATATCGAAAAAATGATTCGTGAATAAGAAGTGCTACTTCACGCATAATAATTATGTCAGACATAGCATTTGGAGGGTAGATATGAAAAAGCTTGGAAAATGGGTAATGGTTGCGGCAATTTTATGTGGTTTTGGAAGAAATGTAGCGGTAAATATCAAGGAAAAGGATGCGAATTTCGTCTACGAGATTGCCGGTGAGGAGGAA
Source organism: uncultured Clostridia bacterium (assembly GCA_964494075.1). Classification (GTDB taxonomy): domain Bacteria; phylum Bacillota; class Clostridia; order Christensenellales; family Borkfalkiaceae; genus Scatosoma. The sequence continues at coordinate 5,143 of CAZBQP010000034.1, read as the reverse complement.
GATTGTCTTTCCGTGAGTGCGGCTTCCAAAGAGGAATTGCAAACTCGAGGGAAATCGGCGTATTTAATGGATTTTTCGACGAAAACGCCGATGTATGCCTTCAACGAGAAAAAGCATTTGCCGATTGCAAGTATGTGCAAAATCATGACGTTGCTGCTTTCATTCGAGGCAATCGAAGAAGGATCTTTGGATATAAATGAAGAAATCTGCGTGAGTGAGCGTGCGGCGTCGATGGGTGGTTCACAAGTCTTTTTGGAAGCGAATGCGAAATATTCCGTCTATAATCTGCTTAAAAGCATTGTCGTCTGCTCGGCGAACGACAGTTGTGTGGCAATGGCAGAGCGGCTTGCTGGAAGTGAAGCGCTTTTCGTAGACAAAATGAACGATAAAGCGAAAGAGATCGGTGCAGAGGATACGTTGTTTGCGAATTGCACGGGGCTACCGAAAGAACCACAATATTCCTGCGCTCATGACGTTGCAATCATGTTGCGGAGTTTGCTCGAACACGAGCAATATTATGAGTTCGGTAAGGTTTGGATGGATAAATTTGAACATCCCAAAGGAAGATATACGGAGATTTCCAACACTAACAAACTCGTGCGTTTTTACGATGGTTGCGACGGCGGAAAGACGGGCTTTACCAACGAAGCGGGATTTTGTTTGGCTGCAACGGCAAAACGCAACGATTTGCGGATTATTTCCGTCGTAATCGGAGAGGAATCCAGCAATAATCGTTTTAATGACGTCAGAACAATGTTCGATTACGCTTTTGCAAATTACTCAAATACTCTTATAGCAGAAGCCAACAGAGTGCTTGAGCAACCGCTTTCTCTTTCTGGCGGTAAGGAAAAAATGGTGAACGTTTGTCCTGTTCGTTCGATGTATGCCCTGCAAAAGCACGGAGAGGAAAGTCGGTATCAAGCGGAAACTCATTTCGACAAAAAGACTGCACCCATTGAAAAAGGGGAACGAGTCGGGGAAATGATTTTATTCCGTGAGGGAGTTGAAGTGGACAGGGTTGATTTACTTGCCATGGATAGCGTGCGGAAAGCAAATATCTTCGATCTATTGCAAGAAATTGCGCGGAACTGGAACGGTTGAGATAAAAACTTAAATAAGCACTAGTGTCCGTCTTTGCGAAAAAACTTCGCAAAGACGGAATTTTCTTGAAAAATAGGGAGTGCATTTATTGCATTTTTCGATAAAATCTGTTACAATATTTTTATAAGACTGTAGAGGTATTTTACCAATGAACGAGAGAGAGACTTTGAAGATTAATCAAGCGGGACATTTAGAAATCGGAGGGGCGGATGCCGTGGCGTTGGCGAAACAATTCGGAACACCTTTGTACGTATTCGACGAAGCGTATATCCGTCGTATGATGAGTGTCTATCGTGATACGCTTGCGAAAAAATACAATGGAAACGGGCTAGTGCTTTATGCGTCGAAAGCCTTTTCCTGTCAAGCTATCTATCGTATTGCCGATCAGGAAAATATCGGCATCGACGTGGTTTCGGGTGGAGAATTGTATACAGCGTTGAAAGCCGGATTCCCTGCTGAAAAAATCTATATGCACGGGAATAATAAGCTCGATTATGAAATCGGGGAGGGGTTGGACGCAAAAATCGGTTGTATCGTAGCGGACTCCTATTCCGAAATTGATAAGATCGAAGCAGAAGCGGCGAAAAGAGGGATGGTGCAAACAATTTTGCTTCGCATCAATCCGGGAGTGGAAGCGCATACCCACGCTTTTGTACAGACGGCGACAACGGACAGCAAATTCGGTTTTTCCATTATGGATGGTACGGCGGAAAAGATTACGGCATACGCATTGACGAAAGAGCACGTCAAACTTGCAGGGTATCATTGCCATATCGGCTCGCAGATTTTCGAAAAGGAGTCCTTCGTCATTGCTGTGACAAAAGTGATGAATTTTGCCGCAGAGATGAAGCAAAAACTTCAATTTACGATGGAGACGCTTAATTTGGGTGGTGGTTTCGGAATTTGGTATACGGATGAAGATAAAAAGATTCCCCCCGAAGGATATGCGGACTATTTGGAAGCGCTCATTGAAGAGGTACAAAGAAAAGCGAAAGAGCTTGACATGAAAGAACCTTTCCTTTTGATCGAACCCGGTCGTTCAATCGTCGGGGAAGCAGGGGTTACGCTCTATACCGTCGGCGCAATCAAGGATATTCCAGGAGTGAGAAAATACGTGGCGGTTGATGGTGGAATGTTCGACAATCCTCGTTTTGCTTTGTATGAATCCAAATATACGCCCGTCTTGGCGAACAGAGGGACGGAAGCATGTACGGAAAGGGTATCCATCGCAGGAAAATGCTGCGAGAGTGGCGATATGATCGCAGTCAACGTAAATTTGCCCAAAGCGGAGCGTGGAGATATTCTCGCAATTCTTTCCACCGGTGCGTATAACTATTCCATGGCGATGAATTACAATCGAAATATGATTCCGCCTTGCGTATTGGTTTACGAAGGAAAAGCCGAATACATCGTTCGTCCGCAGAGCTATGAAGACCTGAATCGAAACGACGTGATTCCCGAACGATTGAAAAAGTAAAAAAAGAAAAAACTTTCGTCAAAAAAGGGTAAGGAATTGAGTGTTTTTTCATAAAACTTACACGTTGCATACTTGCATTTTTTGTAAGTATATGGTATAATATAGTCAATATGGATTATTTTATTAGTATCATAGCACAATTTATTGCGGCAGCAGTTGTTTTGACCTTTCACGAATTTGCGCATGCATTTGCGGCGTACAAGTGCGGAGATCCTACTGCAAAGTTTGCCGGAAGAATGACGCTGAACCCGCTCAAACATTTTGATTTATTGGGCATTGTCATGTTCGCATTGGCAGGCTTCGGCTGGGCAAAGCCCGTTCCCATTAATCCCGATAATTTCGAACATTATCGAAAGGGGTGCTTATGGACTTCGGCGGCAGGGGTATTGATGAACTACTGCATGGCGTTCGTGCTGTATCCGTTGTTTTTACTCGTTTCGATATATCTTTGCCCCCTTGTATCGGGCACGTATATGGAGATTTTCTTGTGGTATTTATTCGGGGGGTTATTTTCTTGTTCGTTGAGCTTTTGCGTGTTCAACCTTTTGCCCTTCTATCCCCTTGACGGATTTCGCATCGTAGACGCCGTAAATACGAGAAGAGGAAAGATTTATCGCTTTTTGCGTGACTACGGATACTATGTATTAATGGGTTTGATTGTCCTGCATATCTTGGCGGATCGTATATTCTTTTTGGGATATATTGATATTCTCGGCTATGCATTGACATTTGCAACGGATTTTTTCGGAAAACCGATTACGTTGCTTTGGGATTGGATTTTTAGTTTATTTGTATAAGGAGTCTTTCATGGAAAAATTAACGGTAGATTCTGTGAAAAATTTTGAAACGGAAGTAGATTATACGACGGTGCTCGACAACTTCGAAGGGCCGCTCGATTTGTTGCTATATCTCATCAATCAAGAGAAAATTGAGATAAAGAACGTGTTCGTATCTCAAGTTACCGAACAATTCTTGGCGTACATGAAGGGGCTTCCATTTATTGATCTCGACCGTGCGAGCGAATATCTGTCAATTGCGGCGACCATCATTGATATTAAAGCAAGACGGTTGTTGCCACCTCCCGATGAAGATTACGATTGGGCGGACAACGACGACTTCACGGACGGCACCTATAATTCTGAACGTGAGTTGATTGAAGCATTGGAAGAATATCAAACCACCAAAAAATTGCGTGAGCGAGAAACGGTGGGATACATATTCAAAGAACCGGATAAGGATTTTTCTTCGACGCAAGTGCAGTATGGCGATATGACGTTGGACGGACTGATGAATGCCTTCACCAAAATGATGGTACGTTTGGAAACGCAACGTCGTGAAGCGCCACCTCCTCGTGAAATTCCTCGAGACGTCTACACCGTGCGAGATAAAATCAAGCATATTCGAGAAAAGATTGCCCTTCAAGAATGTATGCAATTCGAATCTTTATTTGATGAAAACGCAAGCGTTCCCGAGGTCGTAACGACTTTTCAGGCGCTTTTGGAACTTTTGAAACATCAATTTATTCTCGTAGAACAGGAAGATCTGTTCTCGACCATTACGATTAAGAAAAATCCTGACAAGAAGGAGGATGAAGAAATTGGAGAAATTGACGAATATAATTGAGGGAATTTTGTTTGCTTCCGGAGATGCGGTTCCTGTAGATTTGCTGCGTGAAAAGTTAAACATAACCAAACGCGACGTAGATACGGCAATTCGACAGCTTGAGAAGAAATATTCGGAAGATTGCGGAATCCGCTTGCTTAATTTTAATCACAAATTGCAATTTGCGACAAATCCCGACTATAAAGATTCCATTTCCTTGGTGCTTACACCTATTCGTGAAAAGGAATTCACGAGAACAATTTTGGAATGTGCGGCAATCATTGCCTATAAACAGCCGATTACTCGTACGGAATTGGAAACCATTCGCGGTACGAACAGTGATTACGCCATCACCACGTTGTTGAGCTTGGAAATGATTGAACCTTGCGGAAGAAAGGATTCTCCCGGTCGTCCTACGTTGTATGCGACGACGGACAACTTCCTTAAACGCTTTAAGTTGCATTCCTTGAAAGAATTGCCCGATTACGACGAACTTATGGCAAAAATCTCGTCCTTGAGTTCCGTGCAAGAAGACAACAGTACCTATCTTTACGAAAAGGACGTTTATAATCCCGATGAAGATCCCGATTTACTGCCGGAAGCAGAGACTGCTGCTGCCGACGGACAAAGCCAGGCGCCCAAAACCGTGGACGGATTTGAGCTGCCCGATTTCTTGAAGGATATTGAAGACGGCATTATCAAAATACAATAAGCCAATCTTCCAAAAAAATACATAGTTTCTAAAGACCTGCCCATATTGATGATATGGACAGGTCGTTTTTTATGATTGTTGGCAGCATTTTCGGCGTCCTACTTCTTCTTTTCTTTCCCATCTATTTGGAAACGGACGGATTTTATGATATGAACGGGCGAAAGCTTGCCTTCTCCGTCAAAATTTATAAATTTTTGAAGGTGATAGGGGGCTATCTTGCAACCTATCGGGGAGGAATTGCCCTTCATATC
>CAZBQP010000033.1:0-10348 GCA_964494075.1 uncultured Clostridia bacterium | reverse complement strand
TGGCAGCGAGAATCGTCACGCCGCATTTACGCAACAATCGCACGGCGTTTTTCGCATTTTGGAAATTCTCCGGCTTATAACCGTTTCTTCCGCTATTGGCGAACGTTTGCATCATAACGAGCGTCGGGGCAACAACAATGTCTTTTGCTGCTATCCTTTCGGCAAGTTCCACAGGATATTCTTCTTTAATAGGAACGTGCAACAGAATATCCGCTCCGCAATCTACCGCCATTTGCACGGCTTTTATTGAGGTTGCGTGCACAGCAACTTTCTTTCCGTTTTCGTGTGCGGTAGCGCAGATTTCTTTCAAACTGCTTTTCGGCATCATATTCGGCTCAAAAAGCAACACTTTGATATACACTGCGCCGTTTTTTATCGCTTTATTCACGTACGATTTTCCGCTCAACGTCCCAAACGTCATACCTGCCGAAGAAATGATCTTGAAACGCTTGGAGCGCTCGATAAGCGAGGGAGAAGCCGCCACGTCACAAGTTGCCACAACGCCGTTTTTCAACATTTCGGCGATTTGCTCTTCCTTGCCCATATGTGTATGCGCATCGATAAGTCCCGGAATAAGGAACTCGTGCGAATTTGCGTTTTTCGCCTCGTTAATGGCGGTAACCACGCCGTTTTCCACCACGACGGAAGCGTGTTCCAAAACTTGTTTCCCGTCGAATATGGGGCAATTTAAGACGAATTTTTCGTGCATACTCATAAAAACCACCTTTACTTTGTGGAAGAAAGCAATTCGCTAAATTTCATCACCGTGCCGTAGTGGTTGCTCATCACAAGGTAGTTTGCACAAACGACCACCTTATCGCCGACGGAAACCTTTTTATAGTGCTCGTCCGTCGGGAAAATCACCAAAGCGTACGTTTGCCCGTTCACGCTATCCGAAATTTCAATCGACGGTTTATGATGAATATCCGGTCCGATCTTTTTGGCGATTCCCGTCACTTGAAACCGCTTATCCACGTATTTTGCGTAAAAAGCCCTTTCATCTGCTGCAAACTCCTCGCAAAGAGTTTTTACGTCGAAGGGGGCAGATTGTTCTAAAACGGGCATAGCCGACGTTTCGATTTGATACGTTTTCGCATCGGACGGGTGCGCAGGATAAAATTTAAGTGTTTCGTTTTGCATTCTTTTTACTCCTAATATCTTATTTTGAGCAATTCGTAATGTTACGTCCATCATAAAAGACGTAACATACAATGACTTACTTATATTATATACCATTTGATTGCGCCTTGCAAGCGTTTTGTTACAGCTATTTTCAATATGCAATCCGTAGGTGTAAATATATGCAATGGTGGTATATACGAAATCGAAGAAAGCATTATTACCACCCTTGTATTAACTACTTGCCCCCTCATTCATTTGGTTTACAAACAGAATGAACGTACCTGTAAGGTAAATTGGAAGTTTCCCTTTCGTTTGATAATAGACTATGCGCAATCTACTTTTTGACAAGTGTCATATCTAATAATATAATTCAACACTAAAAACAAACAGGCGTCTGCTCACGCAAACGCCTATTCACTCTTTTCTTTACTTAGTCTTGAAACAAATCCTTGTATCTCTTTTCATAACGAGTTACACAAGTGTCGTTGTCGAACTGTTTCAAAATCTTGTTCTGCTGCTCCGTCGTATAGTTGGAATAAGCAGATTCTTTCACGTATTCGTAATAGAGGTTGGAGAAGGTGCCTTCGGTATCCTTATCCGCTTCTACGTAACCGCCGTATACGTCGCCGTTTTCGCTCATATAAGAAGCGTTGAAGCTGAACGAGCAGTAAACGATGTGCCAACCGTAATCGGTCAAGCATACCTTATAGCTGCCTACCCCTTCTTTCACGACTTCCTGTGCAGCATATTCAAATTCCTTCACGAAGTTGGTGCCGTAAGGAGATACGGAGTACCCCATGTACGTGTTCAAGCAACCGGTATCCGTGCTGTACGCAAACATGAGTTCGTTCACAGCGGAGAGAGCTTTGTACTGTTCGGTTCTTTCATCAAAGAAGCCTGCAGCCGTCTGCGTTTCCGAGAAGTCTACCTTACCGCTGTAATATACGAATTTGCTGTAATCAATCACTTCTTTTTCCGTCTGTGCATCCGTTTTATAATAGTTATCGCTCGTATAGCTGCTGTCTTTCGAGCCACTTACGCTTGCGCCTTCGGGCAATACATTTTCAATTTCAGCCTCGAAAATTGCCATGAACGCATCAATATTTTCCACTTTATTTGCCTTCACTTCACTTCTATCTTCGGACACGGTGCCGTTGAAAGCATAGTTGCTCAAATAGTGGGAAAGAGATTCATACTTACCCGTCGAATCCACGAAGAATTTGCCCGTTTCCGCATCGTAATAATTTGCATGGTCGTGTTCGGAAATCCAGCTGGTACGAAGATCTTTTGCGCTGATATTCTCTGCAATCTCACGTCTTTCGATGAAGAGCTGCTTTTCGGACAAGCCCATATTCTTCGCTTCCGTATAAGCGGCAGTCTGGCTGGTGGAGAAAGGCAACAAAATGTTGTATACGTAGCCGAACGTCTTGCCTTCCGCCGTAGGCGCATAGAGCAAGAAAGAGCTGTCCGACACGCTGTCCATTGCAGATGCAAACGCAGAAGGATTCCCTTCGTAGGAACGAACGTTGGAAGCAAACGTTTCGTCGTACTTACCCTTTACGTACTCTTCGTCCAAGTTGAGGTTTACGTCCTTTTCCAAATCTTCGTAGTAGTTGTTGATCAAACGCTGTTCAAGCAAAGAAACAAGCTCTACGTAGTAGTATTCAAGGTTGGTAACGGAAGACGTATTTTCCGTGTTACCGACGAGGTTGTATTCCTGAAGGTTGGTCAAGAATGCGTTGTACGCTTTCTGACGGGAAGCGACGGTAGAACCGGACACTTTCTCGTAATCGTTGATGCTGTCTGCTGCGTTACGACCGGTGTATACGTCGTAGCCTGCGGGGCAATAATCTTCCACTTCGGTTTCTACGCCGGTAGGAAGAGTACGCGAGTCGCTATGGTTGTGTTCTTCGTCATCGGTGATATAAGAAGCTTCCAACGAGTCAATCGAATCGTTGATATTCTTCTTGAGGGTATATTCCGCAACGTCGTATTCCTTCGTATCTTCTCCGCCGTTCGTCAAAATATATTTGAGTTTCAAAACATCTTCATAGGGCTTGTTTTCGCCGATGAAGTTTACGATTACGGTGTCTTTTACGCCGTCTTTTGCAAGCTCTGCCGTTCTAAACGCTTTATAGCCGTCCCAAGTGAGCGTTTCACTTGCACTAAGGAAATGTTCAGCTGCAACCTGTCCCAAAATTTCTCTGTTCACAAGCGCATTCAACAGCATATTGTAGGTATCTTCCTTGGAATAGCCGTAATTCTGTACGTACTGATATCCAATGGACATATAGTAAGAGATCAACTCACGCTTTTTGATTTCACCCGTGAAACCGAATGCCGTGAATTTATCCGCATTTTCCAATTCCGCTGCAATACTTACCGTTGCAACCGTCTGGTTGAGATCTTTCTGCGTATCCGTCGTGATGAAGCCGCAGCTCGTGGTGCCCATGGCAATCGCTAAGCCCATAAGCAAAGCTGCCGTCTTTTTGATTGTTTGTTTTTTGTTCATAAAATCGCTCCGATTTTTTATCCTGCTTTACTGATACTCACAAATGAAAGAAAGCCTAAAAAAGCATGCTCTCCCCCTATTCGTTTATATCGTCAAGCTATATTATACCTCATTTTTATAAAAAGTGCAAACGTTTTTGCTTATAAACTATGCAAAAGTTAGCGCAAATTTCAAAAATTTTGTCATTTCTGCCATTAATTCCGCAGGGTCACGTTTCCCTCGGAACTCAATCACGGGCGCCGCAGACATATTCAATTTCACCATATGCCCATACTTATCCATCGCCGCTTGGATCCGCTTATCGCCGAGCGTTTCGATGGAAGGGAGCTCCAACGAGCCAACTCCTTTGACAAGTCCGATCTTTTTAACGCCGAATTTCGCAGCGTAGCTTTTCAATACGGCAATCACAAGCAGATTTTCCACCGCTTTCGGCAATTCTCCATACGTATCGAGAAGAGAGGTATACACCCGTTTATAGTCGGCAATCGTCGAAATCTCTGCAATCTGTTTATAGGAATCGAGTCGCCCTGCCGACGATTCGATGTAATGTTCGGAAATATACGCATTGGCGTGAATATCGAGGTCGGCAACCGTTTGACTTTCCCCCGTCAACTCCTCTTTCAAGAGTTTGGAATATAGCTCGTAGCCCACCTTATCCATATGCCCGTGTTGTTCCGCCCCGAGCATATTCCCGGCGCCACGAATTTCCAAATCACGCATAGCGAGCTTATATCCGGAGCCGAGCTCGGTGAATTCCATAATCGCTTTGAGCCTTGCCGCCGCATTTTCCGTCATGACCTTTTCCCCTTTGAAGGTGAAATAGGCGTATGCAAGCCGAGTGCCTCGCCCCACTCTGCCTTTGAGCTGATAGAGCTGAGAAATTCCCAACCGATCGCTGTCGATAACGAGAATGGTGTTGGCGTTGGGTAAATCAATGCCGTTTTCAATGATGGTCGTCGTGATGAGAATGTCCGATTTTCCGTCGTAGAAATTAATCACGGCGTTTTCCAGTACGTTTTTATCCATTCTGCCGTGCGCAACGGAAAGTTTAGCCTCGGGCAGAATGCGCTGAATTTGAGCAGCGAAAGTAAAGATACTTTCCACTTTATTATAGAGAATAAATACCTGCCCCCCTCGAGAGAGCTCACGAATGCAAGCGTCACGAATCAACGTCTCCGTCTCCTCGACGACGTATGTCTGTACGGGAAGTCGTTCGGAAGGAGGAGTCTGAATGGTAGAAATATCACGAATCCCCGACAAGGACATATGCAACGTGCGTGGAATGGGCGTTGCCGTCATTGTAAGACAATCAATATTCTTACGCATATTCTTGATTTTTTCCTTATGTTCCACGCCAAAGCGCTGTTCCTCGTCCAGCACGAGAAGTCCCAAATCCTTAAATTTGACGTCATTGGAAAGCAAACGATGCGTACCGATGACAAAATCAATCTTTCCATCTTCCAGATCGGCGAGGATTTTTGCCTGCTCCTTTGCCGTGTTAAAGCGGTTAAGACAAGCGATCCGCACGCCAAATTGTGCAAATCTTGCCGTCGCAGTTTTGAAATGTTGGCTGCAAAGCACCGTACTCGGACACATAAGCGCCGCCTGCTTTCCTGCCAAAACGCAAAGGTACACCGCGCGGAACGCCACTTCCGTTTTACCAAATCCAACGTCGCCGCAAAGCAAACGATCCATCACCTTAGGCGAACACATATCCATCTTGATTTCCGCCACCGAGCTTTCCTGATCGGCAGTCGGTTCATAGGGGAATGAATCCTCAAATTCTTGCATGAACACTTCGTTGGCAGGGAAAGCGTAACCCTTATTTTCCGAGCGCTCCGCATAGAGCCGTTTAAGGTCGAACGCCAGCTTTTTCAGAGAGTTTTTAACACGGTTTTTCACCCGTTCAAAGTCTGCACCGCCGAGCTTGCTCAAATTCGGGTTGTTATCCCCCACGTATTTAGACAGAACGTCCATACTCTCCGCCGGAACGTAGAGCATATCACCGTCTTTGTACGACACCGCCACGTACTCCTTCGTGCCGTCCGTCGTTTCAATCTTTTTCATTCCGACGGCTTTGCCGATACCGTGCGTTTCGTGCACGACGTAATCCCCCACTTCGGGGGCGGAAAACATATCGCCGCGTTTTCTGCGAATACGTTTGTTTTCACGAGGTTTTGTGTATAAATCCCCCGTGCCGATGACGGCGAGTTTAAGCCCGTGCAAGACAAACCCTTTATCCAAAGATTCGTCGAGAATACAAATACCCTTCAATTCGTCAATTGAATCGGGCAATCTAACGGTGGAAATATAGGCGTCGGCAAGCTGTTCGCTCATCTTCACCGCACGCTTTTCATCTCCACAATATAAAAGAACTCGGTAGTCCCCCTTTTTCCAGTTGACAAGGTCGGTGAGCAGGGCAGGAATCCCATTGAGGTATTTTGTGGTGGGCGTTGCCGTGAAATTGTACGTTTTTAATGGCCGGAAAAAGAAAGGATTGCCCGTAAACGTCTGCATTGCCACACGACGAACATGAGAGAGGTTTTCCAAAAATCCTTCTTTATCCGTATATTGACGAAGGGAAAAATCAAACGCTTCTCCCCCTGTCTGCAAGCGGTGAAAACGCTCCTCGTGTTCCTTATACAAGGCGTTGAACTTATCCCAAATTAGTTTACTCTCGTCGAAAATCACCACTGTGTTCTCAGGCAAAATAGAGAAAAAGTCGGTGGAATTTTCAAGCAAGGGCAATAAAAAGGAATTGTCGAAATTTTCATCGGACAGAAGCTCGTCGGCAATTTCCCGAGCTCGCGTATATGATTCCGAGGTTTTGAAGCTCTTCACTTCCTTATCTAAAATCGCAGGAATCTTCGCCTTATCCTTTTCCGTCACAACGCAATCGGTGGCGGCGAGCACGGTCACTTCCTTCACCCCGTGCAAACGAGCCCCCGTTTGCAAATCGTACGGCTTGATTTTCTCCACCGTATCTCCAAAAAAGTCAATGCGGACGGGGTTTTCCATATTGACGGGATAGATGTCGAGAATATCTCCTCGAAGAGCAAATACACCCTTGGTCTCCACCTCGAAATTGCGGACGTACCCCATTTGAGTCAACCGTTTTGGTAATTCGGTGAAATCGTACTCCTCCCCCTCACGCAAGTGGATAAAATCCAGTTTTTTCGGGAAAAGCTGAATAAGCGCATCAATTTCTGCCGTCACCACCTCGCAACCGTTTTGCAAGGCAAAAATCCCGTTCAAACGGCGAAAAAGAGCATCTTTGGAGAGCGCTTTGCGATAGAGCAGCACTTCGTCTTTGGCAGCCAGAACTTCCGTTTTCTTTCCCGTAAGCGTGGCAATATTCTCTGCTGCCTTACGCGCGGAAACGCCATCCGCCGTCACGTATACAACGGGGAAAGGGGTAAGCCCTGCCAACAGATATTTCAAACTGTCCGAAACGCCAAAAACCGCCGTGGGTGCACCGCGACGGAGATCGTTTGCATAGGAGGCGTATTCCTCCCCTAATTTTTCCAATGTTAAAAAATGGCGTTTCATGAATAATTCCTCTAAACGCAAGCTGCTGTTCGACGTCAGATTTTCCTGTTAAACGCAAACTCGACACTCTTTGCTGTCAGTTTTTCCTGTTAAACGCAACCTCGACGCCGTATTTTGACGTAGATTCTCACTCGGCTTCCAACCACACGATCAACCGCTAAAACGAAGCAAGATACGAAAAAGACAAGGAGAGTGCGGATATTTCGCAGGGAGCGTACTTGGCGTACGTGACCAAGAAAAAAACGCAACCTCGACGCCGTATTTTGACGTAGATTCTTCGTTTTTAATTATATTTGGACATAACTCGCTCTATATCCAACCCCTTTGCAAACTCTGCCGCCGCCTCGCCGGCTTTATGACAAGCGTCCGCAAAAAGAGGATAATCTTCTTTCCGAACCTCTGCAAGCACATAATTGATGATGGGAATATCGACGGCTTCGTCACGAATCCCAATGCGGATACGGGCAAAATTTTTCAAGCCCGTTTCTCCGATAATGCTGCGCATTCCGTTATGCGTACCTGCGCTGCCACTCGCACGAATACGAACTTTCCCCTTGGGCAAATCGTAATCGTCGTATAAAACGAGCAGATGCGCTTCGTCGATTTTGTACTTATTCATAAGCTGTTTGACCGCTCTACCGGAGTTGTTCATATACGTCAAAGGACGGGCAAGAATCACCTTCTCCCCTCCTACGAATGCTTCGGCTACGCTCGCCTCACATTCCTTCTTCTTGAACTTTGCGCCCAACGCCTCTGCAGCATCGCCAACGGCAATATAGCCCATGTTGTGAAAAGTTTTTTCGTATTTTTTATCGGGATTTCCCAGACCTACAAGTAAATACATCGTATTATCCTTCAAAACAGCCGCCGTTTAGGTCGGCGGCTGTTCTTTCGTTAATTTTGTCGTTCGTCGTTTGAATTAATCGTACAGTTTGGACATCGGTTTGTCAAGGTAAACGTTTTCGATTGCCGCTGCGAAAATATCTGCAACGGAGAGTACCTCAAACTTATCAATCTTCTTTTCATCGGGAAGATGCACGGTATCGAGCATAACAAGCTTGTTGATTGCAGAATTTTGCAATCTTTCAATAGCAGGACCGCTCAAAACGGCATGCGTACAGCCTGCATACACTTCGGTTGCGCCGGCTTCTTTGATTGCTGCCGCACCTTGACAAAGAGTACCTGCCGTGTCGATCATGTCGTCGATCATAAGACAACGCTTGCCCTTTACGTCGCCGATGATGCTCATAACTTCCATCACGTTCGCCTTAGGACGACGCTTGTCGATGATAGCAAGAGGCACACCGAATTTTTCTGCGACCTTTCTCGAACGCTTTACGCTGCCCAAGTCAGGTGCAACGACTACGTCGATATTGTTCTGTTTTGCAAAATAGTTATACAGGGTGGGGCCGCCCAAAAGATTATCCACGGGGATATCGAAGAAGCCCTGAATCTGCTCTGCGTGCAAATCCATTGTCAAAACACGATCGGCACCTGCCGCCGTAATCAGATTTGCCACAAGCTTTGCCGTGATGGGATCACGGGAACGAGCCTTTCTGTCTTGACGAGCATACCCGAAATAGGGAACGACCGCCGTGATACGACCTGCAGAAGCACGCTTCGCTGCGTCGATCATAATGAGGAGTTCCATAAGATGGTCGTTTACAGGTGCGCAAGTAGACTGAATAATGAACAAGTCTCTACCACGGACTGTTTCCGCGAGGTGCACGTTGATTTCGCCATCGGAGAACTTACAAACTTCTACGTCGCCAAGCTCGGTATTGAGTTTCTTTGCGATTGCCTTTGCAAGTTCGGGGTTGGAGTTACCGGAGAACAACTTGATTTCATTGCCGTGAGTTATCATGTGTAACCTTCCTTATTGTTTTATCGCTTTGCTTTTAGGACTTTTCCGCCTTAAAAAACTGCGACTTATTTTTTTCTTTTGATTTTCCCATTTTCCCTTGATTTGTCTATGACGAATCCTTTATTACCTTATTATAATACCTTATTTCCTCGATTCTGTCAACCAAATATGCGACGTTTTCATATTTCTTTTTGTTGATTTTTTTTCTTTTCCTTTTCCGCCTTCTGCTTTTGTCTCATCGCAATGAAAAATCCGCTCAAAACATCCGCACATTCTTTTTCAAGAATTCCTCCGACAACTTCCGTTTTATGATTGAGTAAATTCGCCTCGGCAAGTTCGTTCGTCAGCGATCTTCCCTTTTGTTCGTAAGCGCCAAAATAGATTTTATCCACACGTGCATTGAGACTTGCCCCCATGCACATGGGGCAGGGTTCCAACGTTACGTACAGCTCGCACCCTTCCGGAAGCCGCCAAGAACCGAATTTTTTACAAGCCTTATCAATCGCCATCATTTCGGCGTGCGCAGAGGCAAGCTGCAATTTTGCACGGCGATTATAACCGCGCGACACCACTTTGTCCTCGTAGACAACGACCGCACCGATGGGCACTTCACCTTGTGCCAAACCTCGATTCGCCGCCTTGATCGCCGCGCGCATAAATTTTTCTTCTCTCGTTAATTTTCTCATTCTATCCGTCCCGACAATGCGTAAATCGCATCTACATTTTTTATAATGATTTCTTCCAACGCTTCTTCCCCCAAGGGATGAGTACATTCCTCTCGCCCGACCTCGATCGTAAACGCAGGAATTTTCAACCGTTCGATGCACCAGTCCTTATATCCGCCGACACTTCCTTCCACCTCTTTAAGGGGATACCCCGTACACGCAGACAGCGTCTTTGCCAAACGCAAATCACGTTTTACATAGCCCGAGGACTGATGAAAATACCAGTAGATTTCCTCTCCTTTCGTGTGGTAACTCACCGTATAATCGGGGTGCACCTCCTCGGTAAATTGACAAAGCGCCCTCGTTTCCTCTTCCGAACAGGGACTTTTTCCGACGTAGTTTTCCGCACCTTCCGTCTTGACGTTTTTTTGTCCCGTTCCCCATTTCGCAGGAAAATTGACGTTGAGATCCACGCCTCGTCCGTTGGCTTTCCACAAGGAAAAATTCTCGCCACCATTCCATTGCAGCAAATTTTCCTTCGCCTCATCAGGTGCAGAGGACAACCCGATTTGAGAGAGCAACGCTCCGTCCGGATTCACAAGGGGCAAAAACCAACAGCTCCCCTTCTGCACACCC
>CAZBQP010000032.1:0-10684 GCA_964494075.1 uncultured Clostridia bacterium | reverse complement strand
CCGTAAAAGCCGTCGCCGAGCACCGAGACTGCCTTTCCTGCCCGAATATAGGGAGCAAGCAAGCGTTCCGCCTTGGCAAGACTCCCTTTGCTAACGTCAGACAAAATCGCACGCTCGCAAAGTCCATGCTCCAACATATATTCCGTACAATACCCGTGATCGAAACCCACGTCCGCAAACACGTCCGTTTTGCAAAGCAGGCTGCACAGGGTGTCAATCCGCTTGGTGTACCCCATTATTCAAAGAAGTCTTCCAAACGTTTTCTGCGCGAAGGGTGTTTCAATTTACGAATCGCCTTGGCTTCAATCTGACGAATACGTTCACGTGTAACGTTGAACTCCTTGCCAACTTCTTCCAACGTGCGAGGTTTTCCGTCGTCAAGCCCGTAACGAAGGCGCAACACCTTTTCTTCACGAGGCGTAAGGGTATCCAACACCCCCAACAACTGTTCGCGAAGCATCATAGATGCCACCGATTCGCTGGGCGTTGCCGTCTTTTCGTCTTCGATGAAGTCGCCCAAATGGCTGTCCTCTTCCTCACCGATCGGCGTTTCCAAAGACACGGGATCTTGCGCAATCTTTTGAATTTCACGTACACGTTCTTCCGTTACGCCCATCTTTTCCGCAATTTCTTCGGGAGTCGGTTCACGACCGAGCTCTTGCAACAAAAGTCTCTGCACACGGGTGAGCTTATTGATCGTTTCCACCATATGCACGGGAATACGAATGGTACGTGCCTGATCGGCAATGGCACGAGTAATGGACTGACGAATCCACCACGTTGCATACGTGGAGAACTTGAAACCCTTTTGATAATCGAATTTTTCCACCGCTTTCATGAGCCCGAGGTTCCCTTCCTGAATAAGATCGAGGAAGAGCATACCACGACCTACGTAACGCTTTGCAATGGAGACAACGAGACGAAGGTTGGCCTCGGACAAACGTCTTCTCGCCGCAGGATCGTCCTCCTGCATACGCTTTGCCAACTCCACCTCTTCTTCCGCCGTCAACAGGGGCACTCTGCCGATATCTTTCAAATACATCTTGACGGGATCGTCCAAACCGATATCGGAAAGTGCCTGTTCAAACAGCTCACGATCTCTTTGATCTTCGTCTACGATTTGAATACCAGCCATTCCCAGCGATTTGTACACGTAGTCGATCTGTTCGGGGCTCGTGTCGTATTTTTCCATAATATCGCAAAGCGCATTGGTGGAAATACTCCCTTTTTTGCCATAATTGTCGATGATCCCTGTCAGGACCTCATTGAGTTTCTGCTCGGATACGTTCATGTTTTATCCTCCGTTTATACTGAATAATCTTCTTTATTTTTTCTTGTTTTGTGGGTTGTTTTCTTATGTGACCGCATACCTGCCTGCCACATTGCTTGTGTTTAGAGCCCGCTTATCCCTTCAACGCTTTTTGTTTTTTTACGCATTTGTCGATCTTTTTCGCAAGCTCTATAATTTCAGCTTTTTCCGTGCACTGTGCGTACATTGCCTTCAACTGCGACATTTCCTCTTCAATCGCTTCACTTTTCATTGTCTTGATGCTATCGTTAAAAAATTGCTCTGCAATCGGTCCCGTGAGCTTATCACCGTTATTAAAATCCAAAATTGCGCCGATTTCCGCATCATTTTCCAGCATCACGAACAACTCGCTTGGATGCAGACGTTCGCCCGACTTTTCATGCTCCGTGATATAATTAACCACGACGAGGTGCGTTTCATCCTTCCAAAGAAAGTCGGAAAGCGATACCGCACGTGCATATGGCGCTGAAAAAAGCTTTGCCGCCAAAACAAACCGCTTGGCTTTTTGCGTCTTGTCAACTTCGGACGACATTTCCGTAATCCGCTCTTTCCCCTCCTCACGAGGAGTAGGCGTCGATTCCTGTTTGATATTGTTAAGGTCTCGCTCCAACACGTGAAAAGCTGTTCCCGATATCTTGGCGATATATTTCAAAAGCTCGTCTCGCACATCCGCACTCTCACCGCTCCGCACGACTTTCAGCGCTTCGCTGACGAATTTTCTCTTCTCTTCCGTCTTTTTTATATCATACTTCTTTTCCAAAGAATGTATGCGATAATCAATGACAGGCATCGCTTGATCTAAGCATTTTTGATAGGCTGCTGCTCCCTGTTTGGCAACGTCATCAGGATCGAGACCGTCAGGCATAGGCACGACTCGTATATTCAAACCTGCATCTTTCAAAATTTCAAGTCCTCTTAAATCGGCGTTCTGTCCGGCAAAATCCCCGTCGTAACTGATGAGAATATTGTCGGTGTAACGCTTTGCTAAACGAGCTTGTTCTTTGGTGAGTGAAGTACCCATGGTCGCAACGACGTTCTTAAAACCTGCCTGATAGAGAGTAATCGTGTCCATGTATCCTTCCACGAAAATAATCTCTTTCACCGTCTGTTCACGCTTCAATTTTTTCAACAGGTTAATGTTGTACAACGTTTTACTCTTATCAAAGAGCATTGTCTCTTTGGTGTTCTTATATTTGGCGAATTTCGTTTTATTCAACGTTCTTCCACCGAACCCGACCACTTCATCCATCGAGTTGATAATCGGGAAAATCAACCGTTCTCCCAACGAATCGAACACTCTGCCCCTATCGTCGGACGTGAGTACTCCGCAATCGACGGCGTCCTCTTTGGAATATCCTTTTTGCGCCAAATATTTGGGGAGAGAGTTGTAATCGAGAGAGGCGCCCAACCCGAATTTTTTCACCGTCGTCGGCGCCAACGAACGATTTTGAATATACTGCAAATATTTATCCGCTCGTGCATCACCGCTATACAAATTATTGAGATAAAATCTTGCCGTGTCGCGCATAATCTGCGTCATGGTATCCCGTTTCTTTTTGCGCTTTGCCGCTTCTTCGCTGTCATATCCGTTTTCAGGGACGGTCATTTTAGCCCTCGCAGCCAAAATTTGCACGGCGCCCATAAAATCGGTGGATTCGATTTCCTGTACAAACTTAATGACGTCGCCCGACTCCTGACAGCCGAAACAGTGATAATACTGTTCCCCTTCGTTCACCGCAAATGAGGGAGTTCTCTCATGATGAAAGGGACAACATGCCCAGTAATTTCCACCCTTTCGATCAAGCGGAATATAACTGCCGATCACTTCGACAATGTCATTCTTTTGTTTTAGCTCGCGCAAAAAATTCACAAATTCATTATCAAATTTTCCTACGCTCAAATTTTGCCTCCTATTGATTGATGGATATTGAGAAATTCGTGGGAATAAACAAACCCTCGAACGCATTGATCGCATACCTGTCCGTCATGCCCGATATATAATCGCACACGACACGATCCTCGTCGTACTCGGCTAAAAGTCTCTTGTACGGTTCGGGGAGCTTGTCTATATGCTTCATGAAATATGAAAACAGTTGTGTGAGCATTCGTTCGGAACGCTCCTGCATCTGTTTATTGCTTAAAGCGTATACGTTTTGGAACATAAAATCACGTAACTCGTTCGTTGCCGCCATCACCTCGTCCGACATCTTGACAAAAGGTTGATCGTGAGAGGTTTGATAGATATTTTCTATTGCGGTGTGAATACGCTCGGATGTGCGTCGTCCCAAAATTTTCACCGCATTTTGCGGCAATGCCTCTTCTTTCAAGATGCCTGCACGTATAGCGTCTTCAATATCGTGATTGAGATAGGCAATTCGGTCAGCAAGAGAAACGGCTTCCCCTTCCAACGTGGCAGGCTTTCCCGTGCTCTTATGCTGCAAAATGCCGTCACGAACCTCAAAGGTCAAATTGAGTCCCCGTCCGTTTTTCTCCAAAACGTCCACCACACGCAAGGACTGCTCGTTATGCCAAAATCCATGTTTGGAGAGCTTGCCCAAAACATGTTCCCCTACGTGTCCGAAGGGGGTATGTCCAAGATCATGTCCCAAAGCAATCGCCTCGGCAAGGTCCTCGTTCAGCCCTAAAGTGCGAGAAATGGAGCGTGCAATTTGCGATACGTCCAGCGTATGCGTGAGCCGTGTCACAAAATGATCCCCCTCGGGTGCACAGAATACCTGCGTTTTATTTTTCAAACGTCGAAAGGATTTACTGTAAATAATCCGATCTCGATCACGCTGAAAATCGGTGCGTAAATCGCACGGTTCTTCCTCCCGCAAGCGTCCGCGCGTATTCGCCGAACGAGTGGCGTAGCTCGACAACAATTGTTCTTCCTGCTCGCAAATGCGTTCCCGTATACTCTTTTCCTGTTTCATGATTTTCCCCTATCGGAGAGCGTACAACTACGCCCACCCATATATGCAATAAAACAGCTTTTCAGCCGTTTCGATTCGCTTCTTTTATATATTCGACGCAAACACGTCAAATCCCTTTTTTTCTCAAAAAGTTTTTTGCATTTTTTCTTAACTTTTTCTGAAAAGTCCACAAAATATCCATTTATATGAAAATCCCGTCCGCAGCGTGCACTGCGAACGGGGTTCTTTGGATTGCTCCCTCATATTTTGTTTACAACAAAGTTTCAATTTTCCATGCGTTCCTGTTTTTTCAAAACGCTCTTGCGCAATACTTCAAGTTTATACGCATTGTATCGCAACACAAAAATCGGAAGCACGTTCAAAATCGCACTGACGATCGCCACGGAAATGGCAATCGCAATCCAAATCTCCGTCAACGGGAAAAACAACAGCGTCAAAAAACCTGTAAACACCGAGCTGCAATGCCCGATTTCCCCGTAGCAGCATTCAAGCAAAAAGCGATCGAGATACTCTACATTCTTAGGTTGATCAATCTTATTTTTCCGAAACCCGGTGAGGTGTCCGATTTCAGGAATCAACTCCTTCCACGCACGAATCTTCATTTTTTCATACAGTTTCTTTTCTTTCGCCGACACCTGAAAACATTTCTTCGTTCGATCGGCGCATTTTTTAGGCAGAAGTCTTGCGACCGTCGCCGTCAAACCGTCGATACAAAGAATAATCAACACGGCAAGCCCTGTAAAACAAAGCGTCTCCAAATATGCCGTTTGACAACCGAGCGACACGCCGAGGGCAATCAAAAACATACTGCCGACGATGATGAATAGGTATAAAATCATAATTGTCCTTATTCCTCCCCGTACGTAAGCGGAATGCCGTACATCTCTTCATACTTGGCTTTGCAAGCTGCGTACGCCTCCTCACACATCTTCTGCGCGCCAACTTTCTCCCCCAACGACGTATCGGGATAGATAGGCGGCATGACGTGCAGCGTTAATCTTTGAATAGGGTATCCGTCACCATCAAGACGCTCGTCATCCGTCATCGTGATAAATGTAGGTACAACGGGCACGCCTGCCTTGTAGGCAAACTTAAATCCGCCCACCTTAAACGGACGAGGTTTTCGATAATTCCACCACATTTCCTGTTCCGGATAAATCAAAATCGTCTCCCCGCTTTTCAACAAACTGTTCACCGACGACATAAAATTCATCATCGTTCGACGATTGCTTGAAAGGGGCAACGTATCGCAATGGCGCATGAAAAACCCAAACAAGCCGGGGAACGAAGTGTAATTGCTTTCCTTGATAATCTTGTATAAATATTTTTTAGGCAAATACTTCCGAATGCAATGAAAAATCGCATAATTATCAAAGGGATGGAAGTGATTGCAGGTGATCACCGCTCCCTTTTGAAGGGCGGCAAGATGTTCCTCACCCGTCACGCCGTCAATGGCGAGAATATCCTTTTTGATAAGTCGCAAAAAATAATGGTCGGCAATAAAATTCGCCACACGGCGCTTCACCTTACTTGACAGCTTCTTGCAAAGATAGTCCGCCTCTTCGGGCAAAAGCTCTTTTCCCTCGGGATCGTTTTCCACGCTTGCGTCAAATTTTCCTTCCTTCTCGCATTGTCCTATCCGCTCTAAAAGCGCCCTTTTTTCAGCTGAAACTTTCGACAAGTCCATATCTTTCACTCTCCCTCATCATTCCTTTCATCTTTTGCGAACGAATGTAATTGCAAGGATTTTCTGCTTCCTGTTGCGCAAGCTCAATCAATTTCTTTGAGCTTTCCTCATCCCGTTTCGCCATGTCCGGCGTAAAGGAAGCAAGCGCCTCTTTGATTTTGGGAAGAAATTCAGTCTTCTCGGCATACTGCCAGAAATATTCTTGATACAAAACGTCGGCGTAATGCCAAGGCTTCATCGTCAAATTGTAATGAATGAGTTTAGGTTTTCCTTTACCGCCGATGGGCATTCTGTTCCACTCGCCGTCGAAATAATACACTTTATCCTTACAAATTAAATTCAGCACGTCCTGATCGGGTGCGATGATGAAATCGTAGCTTCTGAGCACTTCACAAAACTTTCCGTAGAACCCGATTTCACGGAGTTTTTTAAGATTCATGACAATGACACCGGAGTTGAAATAATTCTGCGACGTAATGTTCAACGCATACTTGGTATAGGCACGGAAAGCTGGAACCGCTGCTACAGCCTGATCCGCCGCCGCCCCGATAAAGTTGTTGCCGACATCGATGGTGTACAGCTGTGCAACGTCCGCAAGCGCCACCGTGTCACAATCCATATACAACACCTTATCGTAGTCAGGGAACATTTCGGGAATCATCAAACGATAAAAAATCGCATTCGTATAATAATCTCGGCAATACATACAATCCTGAATAGCACGCATTTTACATTCGACGTCCTCAAAATAAATATGAAAATTATCCTCTTCCATATCCTTAACTTTTTGAGCCGCCTCGCTAAGCTCGCCTGCATACAAAACGTGAATGCGGTATTCGTACTCATTCGTTTTATTTTCCTTCAACGAAGTCAGCGCCACCGCCAAGTACGGCATATAATTATCGTCTGCCGCATAAAAAACAGGAATCACAGGTTTTAACATATTTTTGTACCTCACTTATATCAATTTGAGTTTGGGACTTTTGGATATTTATCTCCAACATAGTTCCCGACAGAGTCACCGATTGTCTTTTCTATCCTTTCCCGATCTACCGTTTCTAAACGTGAAGGAAAAGTTTTGAAAATCTCCGCAACAGAAGATTGCAGCATCGGCATCCCTTTACTGTCTTCATTTTATAACATTTTTCCACAAAAGGCAACCTATCCAACCGTACCTTTCCTCTACTCCCTCTTTTCAAAATTCTACCCCGTTCTTTCGTAACTCTACTCCGCCGCTATTATAGCTCTACCAAGAGTAGAAAAAGGACTCTACCCAGAGTAGAGTCCTTCATTTTCAAGGCTTTCAGCCACTTTTTTGTCAAATTTCTAACAGAATCGTAACCGGTCCGTCGTTGTGCTGCTCAATCTGCATATCCGCCCCGAATACACCTTTTTTGACGGTGATTCCGTATTTTTTCACCTCTTCGATGGTATATTCATACAACGGCTCGGCAACCTCCGGACGAGCAGCAAGGGTAAAACTCGGTCGATTGCCATGCGAAGCGTCGCCGTACAGCGTAAACTGAGAAACAAGCAAGACTTCGCCGCCCACATCTTTCACCGAAAGATTCATCTTTCCGTTCTCATCCTCAAAAATACGAAGCCCTGCAATTTTCTTTGCAATATATGCGCACTCTTTTTGAGTATCCCCCGTCGTAACCCCCAAAAACACTGTCAATCCGAAGGGAATTTCCGAAATCAATTTTCCGTCTACGCGCAACGTCGTATTTTTCACTCTTTGTACCACTGCTCTCATATTATATACCTATTTTTCCTTTCAAATGTTCCGTCACTTTACAATAGTTGCCTTGCGTTTCCTTTTATCCACGTTTTCGCATTAGAAAAATGCAGGATAACGAATACCCTGCATTTTGCTTGTCGCTCGATAAGATTAAACGCGACTCATGTATTCGCCCGTTCTGGTGTCGATACGAATGGTTTCGCCTTCTTCTACGAACATGGGAACCTGAATGGTTGCGCCCGTTTCTACCTTTGCGTTCTTCATAACGTTGGTAGCGGTGTTGCCCTTTACGCCGGGTTCTGCTTCGATAACTTTGAGTTCTACGAAATTTTCAGGTTCTACGGAGAATGCCTTACCGTAAAGGAATTTCACGGTGACGGTATCATTTTCCTTGATATATTTCAACGCATCTTCCACCTGATCGAAGGTGAGGTTTTCCTGGTTCCATTCTTCGTCTACGAATACGTAGAATTCCCCGTCGAAGTAGGAATAGGTCATCTTCTTCGTTTCTACCTGCGCCGTTTCAAGCTTGGTCGTAGGGTTGAACGTTTCGTTGGACAAAACCTGTCCCGTTACTACGTTTTTCAAAGTCGTTCTAACGAACGCCGCACCCTTACCGGGTTTTACATGCTGGAATTCCGTAACGGTGTAAACACCGCTCTTGTACTCGAAAGTTACGCCTTTACGAATATCGCCTGCCAAAATCTGTGCCATACTGTTTTCTCCTTTATATGCTTATATTATTTTCTTTTTATAAAATCACAAGTTCACGGGAAGTTTTTCCCATAAAGCTTACAACCTTTCCGTCTTTCAACGTCACCGTATCTTCAATACGGATCCCGTATTCGCCTGCCTGATACACCCCGGGTTCATCCGAAAATACCATGCCGTTTTCAAGTGTTGCCTCACCCTTGGGGCTAACACTCGGAAATTCGTGAATATTCAATCCGACGCCGTGTCCCAAAGAATGGGTGAACAACTCGCCATAGCCGCATTCGTGAAGGCAATCTCTTGCAATCGCATCCGCTTCTTTACCCGTCATGCCGGCAACGATTTTCTCTTTCGCAAGCTCGTGTGCTTTCAACACGCAAGCATACGCCTTTTTGAATTCTTCGTGCTTCCCGTCGTCGCCGAACAAGAAAGTACGTGTAATATCCGAACAATATCCGTTGACTCTGCATCCAAAATCAATCAACACTTCGTCACCGAATTGAAGCTTGGTCAAACCCGTCTCATGATGAGGCACCGCTGCGTGAGCGCCAAACGCCACAATCGTATCAAACGCCAAAGCTTGCGCTCCTAAGCTACGCATCTTATATTCCAACAGCGCCGCAACTTCCATCTCCGTCATGCCTTCTTTTAACTCGGGCAAAAGAGAGTTGAACGCGTCCTCGGCAATTTCACAAGCTTTTTGAATGCAAGAAAGTTCCCATTCATTCTTGATCGCCATTGCCTTTTTCAAAGCTTCGTCCACGTTGACAAGCTCCACGCCGATCTTTTCAAGACGCAAATAGTCCGCATGGCTGGTTTCCGCAAAGGAAATCCCCACCGTCTTATATTTTTCAAGCAAATCTTTCAACGTACGCTTATTCCAAAGCACGGGCGTCACGTCCGTCCCCGCGAACAGTTTTTCCGCCGCCTCGATATAACGGGAATCGGTGTACAGCGTCGTGCCGTCTTTATCCACAAGCACCGCACCGTTTTCAGCATCAAAACCGATGATATAACGCATTTGATAGCCGCAAGTGGTGAACACCGCTTCCGTACCTGCCAACTGCAAAATTTTCTTTCCGTTTGTAATCATATTG
The DNA here is from genome assembly GCA_964494075.1 of uncultured Clostridia bacterium. GTDB lineage: Bacteria > Bacillota > Clostridia > Christensenellales > Borkfalkiaceae > Scatosoma. Next base: position 1,206 of record CAZBQP010000032.1, on the reverse strand, counting down.
TATCGCCTCATATTATCTCTTTACCATTTTACCAAAAAAAAACACGTTCGTCAAGTATAAGCAAGCCTTCGCATAAAAAAAACGCCCTAAAAGGGCGAATTTTTACAAAGAATTGTAGATATCTCGCATAATCGCCGCATCTTCCGCCTGCGTTCCTGCCGATTCACTGACGATATACGGCTCCAAAGCGAGTTCCTTTAACGCCACCGCCAAAGGGTGGAACTCAGGCCCGTACGTACTATCCTCGAAAGTAAGATGTTTAATCTCCCCTTTCGCTCCGTACATAATCTTGGAAAAATGCACGTGAAAATGCTTCATGCGTTCGTAACCGAGCTCGGCGATCATGTATTCCAACCGACTCTTGTAATCCTCCACACTCTGCAAAGAACCACGTTCTCTCGCATTGATATGTCCGAAATCCACGCAAGGCGTATAAATCGAATCGACCTTGCAAAAACGAACAACCTCCTCAACCGTGCCGATCTGCGCCAATTTCCCCATTGTTTCCGGACAAAACATTAAATCTTGCAGATTATTGAGATAGACATAATCACGAAGAGTTTTCAATCGTTCCTCGGTGAGCGCCACCGCCTCTTCACGGCTCGCCTTTCCCTGCGCCGCAGGATGAAAAACCACTCGCTTACCCCCCATCAACTTGAGCATTTTAGCGCTGTCCAACACGTACCCGTAGGACTTCGCCGCCATTTCATCATCGGGGTTTGCAAAATTGATAAAATAGGGTGCGTGCACGGAAATTTCCACGCCCTCTTTTCCAAACGCCTCTCCAATGGCGATTGCCTTGTCCTCCGACATTCTCACGCCTCTACCGAAAGAATATTCAAAACAATCCAAATTGCGCTTTTTTACAAACAGCGCCGATTCCTCCGTGCTCTTATACCCTTCCGCATAGAAGCTTTCACAATTCCCGCTGGGACCGAATTTTATCATAGATCTCGTACCTGCCTTACGTCTTTTTTCAATTGTTCTTTGAGACTTTCCACACTGTCGAATTTTTCAACGTCACGAAGATAACGGGTAAAATGCACGGACAATTCCCGTCCGTACAAATCGCCGTGAAAGTCTATAAGATGAGTTTCCGTCGTCACGACGTCATTGTGAAAGGTGGGACGAGAGCCAAAATTCGTGATTCCCTTATACGTCTTGCCGTCCACTTCCGTTTCCGTCTCGTACACCCCCTGTTTTAAG
>CAZBQP010000031.1:0-10792 GCA_964494075.1 uncultured Clostridia bacterium | reverse complement strand
GTCCTTAAAAGAAGCGATTAAGTATAAGGTGGAAGTATTCACCGGCATGATCGTTGAAACCGTTAACGTCAACGTAATCGGAGTAAAACTGTAAGAGCAGACCATTCAGCGTAAAGACAGTCTCTTTACGCGTTTTTGCGCGTGTACCTTTTCCTTAAGGTCTTAACTTTTAAGTTAAGTGTCTAAAAGGAGGAGGCGCTTTGCGCGCGTATAGATTAATAACAAAGGTAGAAGGAGCATTTTATGCATAAAACAATTAATAGTTCCGAATTGAGAGACATGATCCTCGTCGGAGCGAAACAACTTGAAATTAACCGTGCTAAGGTAGATGCGCTCAACGTATTCCCCGTTCCCGACGGTGATACGGGTACGAATATGTCCTTGACGATGCAGTCCTGCGTGACGGAAATGAACAACTGTAAATCGAGCAATTTCCAGGAAGTATGCGACAGCATTTCCAAAGGCGCTTTGAAAGGTGCGAGAGGAAACTCGGGCGTTATTCTTTCCCAGATTTTGAAAGGGATCTGTACGGTCGTACGTAAATGCGAAAAGGAAGTGGACGTCAAGACTTTCGCAAAAGCGATTGAATCGGGCGCAAAAGTTGCATACGGTGCCGTTTCCGTACCCAAAGAAGGTACGATTTTGACGGTCATTCGTATGATGAGTGAATTTGCAGTAAAACACGGAACGAAGAAAAAGAATTTTGAAACGTTTTTCCACGATATTATCGAAGAGGGGGATAAGGCGCTTGCCATGACTCCTGAAATGCTTCCTGTACTTAAAAAAGCGGAGGAAACTCGGGCGTTATTCTTTCCCAGATTTTGAAAGGGATCTGTACGGTCGTACGTAAATGCGAAAAGGAAGTGGACGTCAAGACTTTCGCAAAAGCGATTGAATCGGGCGCAAAAGTTGCATACGGTGCCGTTTCCGTACCCAAAGAAGGTACGATTTTGACGGTCATTCGTATGATGAGTGAATTTGCAGTAAAACACGGAACGAAGAAAAAGAATTTTGAAACGTTTTTCCACGATATTATCGAAGAGGGGGATAAGGCGCTTGCCATGACTCCTGAAATGCTTCCTGTACTTAAAAAAGCGGGGGTAGTGGACTCCGGCGGTATGGGTCTCATGACCATCATCAAAGGCTTTAATGCAGCGTTGACGGGCGAACAGGTTGCCGAAGAAGATTACGGCACGGCGAATGTTACGACGACGGACGATGGTGGATTTGGCGACAACTCCGCAATCCTGAATATGGACATCGCAGACATTCAATATGCGTATTGCACCGAATTTTTCATTATCAACATGAAAAAGAGCACGACGCTCTCCGCAATTGATCGTTTGAGAGAAAAACTTATGAATATCGGTGATAGCGTCATTTGTATCGGGGATTTGGAACTCGTCAAAGTGCACGTGCATACCAACCAGCCTGGCAGAGCACTCACCTATGCGTTGGAACTTGGGGAGCTTGATCGACCTAAGATTGAAAACATGTTGGAACAGAACCGCCAGATCAAAGCGAAGATGGAAGCGGAAAAGAAAGAAATGGGTATGCTTGCCATTTGTACGGGTGCAGGGCTTTCGGAAATCTTCAAGGAACTTCTTGTCGATTACGTTATCGAAGGCGGTCAAACTATGAACCCTTCCGCAAACGATATTGCAAATGCAGCACAGAAGATTAATGCCGATCACGTATTCATCTTCCCCAACAACAAAAACATCACCCTTGCAGCTGAACAGGCAAAAGGACTTGTAGAGAATAAAACTCTTCACGTCATTCCCACCAAAAACGTTCCTCAAGGCTTTGCGGCAGCCCTTGAATTTGATCCCGAGGCAAGCCCTTCAGCGAACAAGACGAACATGGTACATGCGCTTGACAACGTGAAAGTTGGTCAGGTTACCTACGCCGTGAGAACGACTTCTTTGAACGGTTTCTCTATCAAAGAAGGGGACATTATCGGCTTGGACGACAAGAAGATTTTGGCAAAATCCCATTCCTTGGAAGAAACGGTGTTGAAACTTATCGCAAAGATGAAAGAGGAGTTCCATCAAGTAATCACGCTGTATTATGGTGAGGACGTGAGCGAAGAAGAGGCAACGGCGTTGACGGAGGTCATTTCCGAAAAATATCCCGATTGCGACGTGGATTTCCATAATGGCGGTCAGTCGGTATACTACTATATCATCGCCTTGGAGTAATAGAACAGAAAAAGCAGCGTGGGAGGGCGGAAGCTATCCCACGCTTTTATTCTCAAACGTAAAATAATGGTGCAGAGTTTATGAATTTCAGAGAATATTTACAAAATCATATCGTCTATTTGGACGGAGGGATGGGAACCCTTTTGCAAAAGTCAGGTTTGCAGCTTGGCGAGCTTCCCGAACGGTGGAACCTTACGCATGGTGATGTGGTGACGGACATTCACACCGCTTATTTTGATGCAGGCAGCAATGTGGTTGCCACCAACACCTTCGGCGCAAATCCCTTGAAGTTTGCCCCTTCCGAGTTGGAAGAGATTATACGAAATGCGGTAGATAACGCAAAAAAGGCAAAAATTCGCTCCGTCGGTTCGCAAGAAAAGTTTATCGCACTCGATATCGGTCCAACGGGGAAACTGTTGAAACCGTACGGCGATTTGGATTTTGAGCGGGCAGTTGAAGCGTTTGCTTCCGTTGTTCGTTTGGGTGTGAAATACGGCGTGGATTTGATCCTTATCGAAACGATGGGAGATTGTTACGAGACGAAAGCCGCTCTTTTGGCGGCGAAAGAGAATTCGCAGTTGCCCGTGCTCGTTTCCTGTGCGTATGGCGAAGACGGAAAACTTATGACGGGTGCAACACCCGAAGCGATGGTTTCTTTGCTCGAAGGCATGGGAGCGGACGGCGTGGGGATTAATTGTTCGCTTGGCCCTCAACAAATGGCAGACACCGTAGACCGTATTTTACGCTTCTCCTCTATTCCTGTGTTGGTAAAGCCCAACGCAGGGCTTCCAGATTTTGAGGGCAATTACGACGTAAATGCGGAAGAATTTGCGCAAACTATGTCGGAATTTGTCCAAAAAGGCGCTTGTCTTGTCGGTGGCTGCTGTGGTACGACACCTGCCTATATTCAATCGCTCGTGAAAAAGACGAAGGGAATTTCCTATCAACCTGTTGTTCCCAAAACGCATACCTGCATCTCTTCCTATACGCATGCTGTGACTTTTGAGACCCCCGTTTTGATCGGCGAACGCATCAATCCAACAGGAAAAAAGCGTTTCCGTCAGGCGCTCGAAAATCAAGAAGTAGGATATATTTTGCGAGAGGTACGACACCTGCCTATATTCAATCGCTCGTGAAAAAGACGAAGGGAATTTCCTATCAACCTGTTGTTCCCAAAACGCATACCTGCATCTCTTCCTATACGCATGCTGTGACTTTTGAGACCCCCGTTTTGATCGGCGAACGCATCAATCCAACAGGAAAAAAGCGTTTCCGTCAGGCGCTCGAAAATCAAGAAGTAGGATATATTTTGCGAGAGGGGATCGAACAGCAGGAAAAGGGAGCGATGGCGCTTGATGTCAACGTTGGCGCACCGGGAATAGACGAGAAAGTGGAGCTTCCTCGTTACGTGCAGGAATTGCAGGCGGTGAGCGATCTGCCGTTACAGATTGATACGACAGATCCCGTTGCCATGGAAAAGGCAATGAGACTTTACAACGGAAAACCGCTCGTCAATTCCGTCAACGGAAAGCAGGTAAGTATGGACGCCGTTTTCCCTCTTGTGAAAAAATACGGCGGCGTTGTCGTTGCTCTTACCCTGGACGAGAAAGGGATTCCTGAATCTGCGGCGGGTAGAGTAGAAATTGCTCAAAAGATAATTGCAGAAGGTGCAAAATACGGAATAGCCAAGAAAGATATTCTCGTGGATCCTCTTGCTATGGCGGTAAGCGCAGATAAAGGTGCTGCACAGGTAACGCTCGATGCGCTCAAAGCGCTTCACGACCTCGGCATACACACGTCGCTCGGCGTGTCCAACGTCTCTTTCGGGTTGCCTGCAAGAGAGGTGGTCAATGCGACGTTCTTTGCGCTTGCCCTTGAAAACGGACTTTCTGCAGCCATTTTGAATCCCCATTCGGTAGAGATGATGAAAACCCATCACGCCTATTGCGCCTTGAAAGGGTTGGACGAAAATTGCGAGCGATACATTCGTTTCGCGACGGAAATATTGCCGACAATTACGCCCGTAGCAGGGGGGCAGGTAAGCGTTCACGTGCATAAAGAGGGGGAAGGCTCACCCTTACAGACGGCGATTGAGAAGGGGCTGACAGAGGAGGCGGCAGACTTGACGGCAGCACTTTTGCAGACGGTCAGTCCGCTTGAAATCGTGGAAAAGGAAATCGTGCCTGCACTTGATCGAGTTGGGAAAGCGTATGAGGAAAAGCGTGCGTATTTGCCGCAGTTGCTTATGAGTGCAGATAGTGCAAAAGCTGCGTTTGAAAAAATTAAGACGCATATGGCAAACTCGGGCAATCGACAGGTCGGTAAATGCAAAGTGGTGCTGGCGACGGTGCATGGGGATATTCATGACATCGGAAAGAATATCGTCGGCACGTTGCTTGAAAATTACGGGTTTGACGTGGTGGATCTTGGACGTGATGTGCCGCCTGAACGAGTGGTGGAGGAGACGCTTAAATGGAAAGCGCCCATCGTGGGATTGTCGGCGCTTATGACGACTACCCTTCCCTCCATGGAAAAGACGATTGCTCTGTTGCGTGAAAGCGCTCCGCAAGTGAAAATTGTGGTGGGCGGCGCTGTCTTGACGGAAGAATACGCCAAGAAAATCGGGGCGGACGGGTACGGAAAGGACGCCATGGCGACGGTGCGCTTTGCAGAGAGTGTATGTAAAAAGTAAACTTTTATTACAGCATTACGCTTGATTTGAGAACATGAAAAATGAATTTTCATAATTCGGTTGTAAGAAAAAACACTCGTTGGGAGAACGAGTGTTTTTTGTCGTTTTTTGTGTTTGTAAGGGGGGCAGGTATGCGTTTACAGCAATATGAGCGATTGTATCCCCGTCAAGATGAGCAAAAATGCGAAGTTGAACGCAGAGAATTTTAACAGATAACTTTTTGTTTTGTCGGGATTGTGCGAGAGGTATTCTCGGAAGGTGATGAGGCTTGCGAGTGAGGAAATCAAAGTTCCCACGCCGCCGATGTTGACACCGAGCAAAAGCTCGGTGTAATTGCCGGTAAATTGCGAAAGGAGAATTGCCGAGGGTACGTTGCTGATCACTTGGCAGGAAAGAATGGAGACGAGCAGGGTATTCTTTTCCAAAAGTCCGCTCATGATCGTTCGGATTAGCTCAATTCTCGACATATTGCCCGAGAAGATAAAGAAGGCGACGAAGGTGAGGAGAAGTCCGTAATCGACGTCTTTAAGCGCCTTCCGATCTAAAAAGAGCAAGGCAATCGGAATAACGATAAGTCCGATCCAAAAGGGAATGATACGGAATACGATGACGATTGAAAGGGCGAAGAGAAGTCCGTAAATGACGGTACGCCATTTGGGAAGTTCGATTTTTCTGCTCTCGATTTCCAAAGGTTCTCTTTTGACAAAGAGGAGACAACACAAGGTGATAAGCGTCACGGAAATTAAAAATGGAGGGAGCATGGTTAAGGTGAACTCGCCTGTGGGAATGTTAAACTTGGTGTAAAGGTACAAATTTTGAGGGTTTCCGAATGGGGTAAGCATACCGCCGAGGTTTGCTGCGATGTTTTGTATGATGAAGGTGAACGCCATGTATTTTTCCTTTCTCGTTGAGGAAAGAACGAAAAATCCGAGGGGCAGGAAGGTCAAAAGCGCCATGTCGTTGGCAATAAGCATCGAGCCTAAAAAGGTGATGTAGGCAAGCGCCAATATAGCCGCCCTCGCATTTTTGAATAACGCAACGATTTTTTCGGCAAGCAACGCAAAAAATTGGATATTTTTCAGGGCGCAGACGACAGCGAGTACGCAAAACAAGCAAGTCAGCGTTTTCCAGTCGAAGTATTCCGAATATTGCACATCGGGCGGAACGAAAAAGGCGGTGATGGTGGCGGCAACGAGCGCCACGCACAACACTGCGTTCTTTTTGAAAAATGCCAAAACGTTTGTCCAAGATATGGGAAAATGAATTTGTTTTGTCGTAAGCTGCATGCGTACCTTCTTTTTCACGGCTGCAATCAATATTCCGTGAAGTTTTATGCGATATAGACTATAACACTTTCTTTGAGAAAAAGCTATTGTTTTTACGGCATTTTTCAATTTTTTTTCAAGAAACGTTGCTTTTTCTTGATAAATGTGATACACTATATAATATGAATGCAAAAGAAGAGATTACAATCGGTAGATATCGCCATTTCAAAGGAAAGGAATATGAAGTTTTGTTCCTTGCCAAACATTCCGAAACAGGGGAAGAGATGGTTGTGTACAGAGCTCTTTATGGGAGTTATGAAATTTGGGTGCGTCCTGCATCCATGTGGTTGGAAAACGTGGAACGAGATGGAAAGGTGTTCCCGAGGTTTACCTATATCGAAGAATAAAGAAAGGCAACTATAAGACAATATTTTAGGAGGAATTATGTTAAACGAGCGTTTAATCGTAAAAACGACACCGCAAGCGGATCCGATGAATATCGTACGTTGGCGGGATTATCGAGTGACTGTGCTCACCGATAGATTATTCCGCATTGAAAAGAGTCCGGAGGAGCGTTTCCGTGACGGCGCAACGCAAGCGGTATGGCATAGAAATACGGAAAAACAAGATTTTAAGCTGTTGGCAGATGAGGCGCACGCCGTGATTGAAACGAGCGCTTGTCGCTTGATTTTGTATAAAGAGAGGGGGCAGGTATGTATTGAGATGGGCGATAAACGTCGTTCGCTTGATAATTACGGCAACCTTTTAGGCACTTGTAGGACCTTAGATTGCTGCGATGGCGATATGCATTTCGTACCCTGGTTGGAAGGGGACGAGCCGAAAAAGATTGCTCTTTCCAAGGGTGTTTGCTCCAAAACAGGCGTGGCGGTATTAGATGATTCCGATTCCTATACGTTGAGTGAAGACGGACAGGTGTTGCGTGAAAAAGCGAACGGAACGGACGAATACGTGTTTGCGTACGGCGACGACTATCGAACGGCGGTGCGTGCACTCTACATGATTACGGGCAGCGTTCCCCTTCTTCCCCGATACGCACTTGGCAACTGGTGGAGTCGTTATCACGCATACGACGAAAACGAATATTTGCGTACGCTCAATCGCTTTGAAGATAGAAGAGTGCCTTTCAGCGTGGCAACGATTGACATGGACTGGCATTACTCGGCGCATGTGGACGAGGAAATGGGTATCAGCGAGAGTGGCAGAAACCAACCTGCCTATGTGGGCGAGCCTGAAATCAATCTCGGCTGGACGGGCTACACTTGGAACAAAAATCTCTTTCCCGATCCCAAAGGATTTTTGGGAAAATTGCATGAACGCGGCATGCGCATAACTTTGAATCTTCACCCTTCCGACGGCTTCCGCTATTGGGAGGAATGTTATGAAAATATGGCAAATGCCATGGGCATGGACGCAACGAAAGGGGAACAAGTGCCTTTCGACTTCACCTATGATCGCTTTATCAACGCCTATTTCGATTTGGCGCACACCCCTCATGAAATCGAAGGCGTGGATTTTTGGTGGATAGACTGGCAACAGAAGGATATTCCTTGGCACGACTATCGTCCCGAGCCTATTCAAAAGCTTGATCCCATTCCCGAACGTTACGATCCGCTTTGGGCGCTCAATCATTATCATTTCTACGATCACGCATCCAAACATACCGTGCCGCTCATCCTTTCCCGCTATGCAGGTATAGGTTCTCATCGTTATCCCGTTGGTTTTTCGGGGGATACGGAAATCACTTGGCGTACCTTGGCGTACTTGCCTTACTTTACGGCAACGGCGACAAACGTCGGTTACACGTGGTGGAGCCACGATATAGGCGGTCATCAAATGGGGGAAAAGAGCAACGAATTGTTCGTCCGTCATTTGCAGTACGGCGTGTTCAGTCCGATCACTCGTTTGCATTGTTCGTCGGTGGAAGTTATGACCAAAGAGCCTTGGGTGTACGGCAACGGCGCAGGATTGATTGCTGAGGAGTTTTTGCGGTTTAGACACAAGCTCGTTCCATACCTGTATACGGCAAATTACCTTACTTGTATGCAGGGGACGGCGCTTGTCGAACCTATGTACTACGAATGGAAGGATAAGCAAGCGTATACCTATAAGGAAGAATATCGTTTTGGGAGCGAATTGATTGTTGCGCCCGTCACGCAGCGTGCCTATCCCGATGGTTATGCACGTGTACGTGCTTGGATTCCGGAAGGGGAATGGACGGATATTTTCACGGGTGACGAGTATACGGTCGGGGCGGAAGGTAAGGAATGTACCTTACTCCGTGGCTTAGAAAGTATTCCCGTGTTGGCGAAGCGGGGCGCTATTTTGCCTCTTTCGTTGGATAACGTGAACAGCGTGAGAAATCCTGTCAATATGGAAGTGTTGGTATTTGAAGGAACGGGCAGTTATTCTCTGTACGAGGACGGTTTGGAAGATGGTCAGTATCCTGTTTCTGTGACGGAATTTGAATCTGAATTTGTGGAAATAAACGGGGTATGTACGCAATCATTGAGTATTTCCACCCGTGGGGACAGCAGCGTGATTCCTCAAAACCGTGTGATGAAGATTTGTTTTAGGAACGTGCGCAACGGCAGAGTGAAACTGTTTGTGGATGGAGAGGAAACTCCTTTTGAAATGCGTTTGTCCGAATTTGTAGAGGCGTATTTTGCATTCGATGCAAGCAAGACCTATCGAGTGGAAGTGCTCTATCCCGGGAAAACGACGATGGAAAAGTTGATCGAAAGGGCAAAGCGGATCTTGACGGAAATCCAGGCAGGCAACTATGCAAAAGAGTTGGCGTGGAAAGCCATCAAGGAAACGACGTCGGTGGAGGAGTACGTGTCGGCTGTGGACGGCGCTACACTCGATCTCGGTGCAAAACTTCGTTTGAAGGAAACTGTGTAAATTTGGCGACAATCAAGTGAGTATAAAGGCGCCGCCCTTGCGAATTTTCGCAAGGGCGGCGCTACGTTATTTATGAAAGTTGTCGAAAAATAGAGTTTTATCGTCCTCTATGTCAGCGCAGCTTATTTTTCGGGCAAACTTTGATGCAGACGCCGCAAACGCTCCCTCTGCCGATGTCCTGAAAGTGTGTTTTCATATAGTTGGAGCATTTTTCTGCATCGAAGTTGCGCTCGCCGTCCATGGTAGGCAACGTGCCGTAAATGGCGCCGGCAGGACAGGCTTGTTGGCAAAGCTTGCAAGCGCCGCAGCCGTTTTCAATCATGGGGAGTTCGCTACTTACAGGCAGATCGGTGAGAACGGTGGCAAGCCGCACTTTGCTGCCGTAGTCGGTCGATAAAAACAGACCGCTTTTTCCCACAAATCCAAGTCCGGACAACACAGCCGCCGTCTTATGAGGGAGTACGCCACGATAGGGATTGTTTTTGCCCAAACTTTGGCTGGCAGCGACGGGTAGGGCGTTGTAGCCGACCTTTTCAATTTCACGCGAAAGACGAAAGGCGATTTGATCCAGCAGGGTGTTCGCCGTGCGATAGTGTTGAAAATAGACGAAAGAGGGGGCGTTTTCAATCGTTTTCAAAATGCTATCGGTGAGTTTTACGCCGATTGACACCGCATAAATATGCGAGGGGAGTTCGGCAACGGGCGGTGTCGGGAGTTTGCAAAATCCAACCAGATCCGCACCGAGCAAATTTGCAAGTTCTTTCAGCTTTGTTTCGTACATGGTAGCCACCTTTTGATGTAATATTCTTATATAGTATACCATATTCGGAGATGGAAAGGCTATTGTTTTTATGTGAAAAATGCTAAAATCAAGTGTTTTTGTGAAAATTAATTTTTTTAACCAAAACGATTGCTTTTTTGAGGGTATGCTGTTATACTTATAGTATCATCGGCATTTTCCTAAAAGGGAAACGATTTAAAAAGAGAGTTTTTTTCGATAAGGAGGGCGTATATGAAAAAGGGAAGAATGATGAAGGTTCTCGATCGAATTTTGGTGATCGTATTCAACGCGTGCTTGCTTTTTTCCGTGGCGGTAGGCTCGGTGTTTGCCATTGCTTCTTCACCGCAGTATTATTACGACCAGTTCGAGGAAACGGGCGTGTATGCAACGGTGAACGAGGAAGGCGAGACTGTGAGACGGATCATTCCGTGTATCGGTGGCGACGACACGATTTTTGCACGCTTCACCGACGAACAACTCAATGAGTTGATCGACCATATTATCGGATATCTGTTTACGGATATGGATAGCTTCACGCTCGTGATGGACGACGTCACTTTATATACGATGGAAAAACCCGCTTGGACGCAAACGAACGGAGTGAATATTTTCGGCGACGTCGCCGTTTCGCATATGGCAGACGTGAAAGTGTTATTACAAACGCTGGGCAACGTGGCGCTCGTTTGCGGCGTTTCGGGAGCTTTGATGCTCGTCTATTTCATTGTGAGAGCCATGAAGGGACAGGGCGGAATTTTGTTAAAATACACACTTGTGTTTTACGGTGTGTTCGTAGGGCTGATTGCTGCGTTTTTCCTGTTTACGTGGGGACAGATGTTGGTGCAAAACATTGACATGGCATATTATCTGCACATGGCTTGGCGAAATTTTCACTTTTTGATTTTCCCCGATCCCGAGCAGGCAATGGGCTCCT
>CAZBQP010000030.1:0-10944 GCA_964494075.1 uncultured Clostridia bacterium | reverse complement strand
TGCCGGCACGGGGAAGACATATCTTGCCGTGTGCATGGCGGTGTCTGCGTTCAAGAGTAAGCAGGTGGAGAAGATTATTCTCACTCGTCCAGCTGTTGAAGCAGGGGAAAAGCTCGGTTTTTTGCCCGGGGATTTGCATGAAAAGGTGGATCCTTATCTCCGTCCTCTGTACGACGCCTTACAGGAATTGTTGGGGTTGGAAACGTATGGAAAGCTCATGGAACGGGGTGCAATCGAGGTAGCGCCGCTTGCTTATATGCGAGGGCGAACGCTCTCCAATGCTTTCATCATTTTGGATGAAGCGCAGAATACGACCAAAGAACAGATGAAAATGTTCCTCACTCGTATGGGGGAAGGGAGCAAAATGGTGGTGACGGGGGACGTCACTCAAATTGATTTGGACGGAAAGGGAAGCGGACTTGTGCACGCTACGAGCATTTTGGACGGCGTGGAGGGTATATCGGTCGTACGATTGACGGCAAAGGACGTTGTGCGACATCCCATGGTCATGAGAATCATTCGTGCGTATGAAAAAGACGCAGAGAAAACGGAAAACAAGAAATCGAAGAATAGCGAGAACCGTTCGGAAAGTAAAACGAAAGGAGATTGACAAAAGATGGCGGTAAATCAGTTGGACAAGACATGGACGAAACAGATGCTTGTGAAGAGTATTCTATACTTCCTCTTGCATTTTATCATATTCGTATCCTTAGGTGCGCTTGCGTTGCTTTGGGATCATTTTGACAATCTGGCGGAGCATATGGCGCAAAACGGATCGAGTTATCTGTACGCTATTTTCTGCGTGCTTATGCTGGTTGTGATTTTGTATTTGTACTACTTATTTGAGGATAGAGCGGTGTTGGAGAAGGGTAAAAGCATCACGTTGGTCTTTTTGCTGTTAGAAATGTCCTTCCTCATTTCCTGGTTCATCGGGAAATACATCAACATTTTTGCCCGTCCCGTGGCGTTCACTGCGTTGATGGCGTTCGTTTTGATCGGACGGCGGTCGGGGATTTTCCTCAACATTATCAGTGCGCTTTTGATTTTCGTGGCGGACACTTTTGCAAACGGTATTTCGGCGGAGAACGCCTACTATTCGTCCTTGATCATTGCGTTCTCGGCAGGTATGTTTGCCATCTTCTTCTGCAATCGAGCACGTACCCGTCTGCATATCGTCGGGGTGGGTATTGCCATCGTTGTTCCCGTGGATTTCACCATTGCGCTTTTGGAAATTTCCACCTTCGTGGAAGGTTCTACGGGGGCGTTGAGCGCATTCAGCAGCATTCTCATGCACATGGGGTTCGGCTTGTTCGGCGGTGTGGCATCTGCCATTTTGTTCTTGGCGCTGCTGCCGTTGTTTGAAGTTGTGTTTAATTGTTTGACGGTGTATCGCTTGCGTGAATTGACAAGCTCGGACGCAAAGGTATTGAGAAAACTCAAAGAAGAAGCCCCCGGCACGTACAACCATTCGGTGGTCGTGTCGCAGCTTGCGGAGGCGAGTGCGGCGGCAATCGGGGAGAACGTGGACTATGCAAGGGCGGCGGCAATGTATCACGACGTGGGCAAGCTTCACAACCCCGAACATTTCACGGAAAATCAAGGGGAGTACAACCTGCACGACGAGTTGACGCCCGAATTGTCAGCGGATATTATTCGCTCGCATGCAAGAGACGGGTATGCATTGATTAAATCCAATCATCTGCCCGATTTCTTGGCTGATATTGCATTGCAACATCACGGCACGATGCCCATTCGTTATTTCTATGCGAAGGCGTTGAAAATGACGGACGGGGAGTTGAATATCGAGGACTTCTCTTATATGGGGCCGAAACCGCAGACCAAATTGGCTGCAATCATCATGATTGCGGACGCATCGGAGGCGGCGGTGCGTGCGGCGAATGCGAAAAAGCCCGAGGACGTTGAACGAGTGATTAGCGGCATTATCGAAGAACGTATGGATTTGGAACAGTTCGCCGAGTGTGACATTACGATGGTCGAGCTTACGAAGATTCGTCAAGCGCTCGTGAATACGTTGTCGGGGGTATATCATCACCGTGTGAAGTATCCGACGATTCGATATAAACATACCTCGAACGGCGGCACGAAGGGGGAAAACGTATGAGAGATTTTGTATTGCTTTGCGAGGAAGAAGAATTTCCCGAAGAACGGGTGCATGCATTGGAAGATGCTTTGCAAGGCTTTGTAAAAACGGACGTACCTTTGTGTGTGGAGTTCATATTTGTGGATAACGAGGAAATTCAACGGTTGAATCGTGAAATGCGCAACATTGACAAGGTGACGGACGTGTTGAGTTTTCCGTCGTTGGATGGGATTAAGGGGCAAGCTATACGTGGCGCTGATTATCCCTATGAAATCGACGAGGACGGACGATTGATGTTGGGCTCTGTGGTGATATGTTGCGACCGTGCGAGAGAACAGGCGGAGGAATATGGACATTCCTTTGAACGTGAGTTGCATTATCTGTTGGTACACGGAATCATGCATTGCTTGGGCTACGATCATATGACGGAGGACGAGAAGACGGAAATGCGCACACAGGAAGAATTTATTTTAGGTAAACTCGGGATTCGTCGAGTTGCGAATGTGTAAACGAGGAGTACGTTTTCGTATTCGGTAAAGAGTAAAAAGAAGAAACACAAGAGGCGTAAGCAAACGCCGTAAAAAACACGGAAAAGAACAGGAGTATTGTAAGAAGAATGAGAAGCGGATACGTAGCCGTAATCGGCAAAGCAAACGCAGGCAAAAGCACGTTGATCAACGTTATGGTTGGGGAGAAAGTGTCGATCGTCTCTCCCAAACCTCAAACGACGAGAGATCGTATTTTGGGGGTGCTTACCGAGGATGATTATCAAATCGTCTTCGTGGATACCCCCGGTATCTATAAGGCGAGAAACGCACTCACCGATATGATGATGCGCACCACGGATATGAGTGCGAAATCGGTGGATTATATCCTCTTTGTTCTCGACGGGCACGAAGGGGTGACGCAGGAGGACTTCGAGTTGATCAGAAAGTATAAAGCGCTCGGGATCCCCATGGCAGTTGCTTATACGAAGATCGACATCATGCCCAAGGAGAATATTCCTTTGGATATGGCGAAGTTTGCAGATGAAGATATGGATATTGACGTCTTTCCCGTTTCAGCACGTAAGGGAAAGAATATTCGTCAATTAAAAGAGTTTCTCGTGAAACAAATGCCCGAAGGGGAGAGAGCGTTTGTTGAAGACGTCATTTCGGACAAGAGCGAGAAATTCATGATCTCCGAGATTATGCGTGAGAAGATTTTGCTGAAATTCGATAAGGAAATTCCTCACGGTATTGCCATCGTCATCAACACGTTTGAGCGTCAGGAGAACGGCGTGTACGATATCAATTTGGACATCGTTTGCGAGCGTGCCAACCACAAGGCAATCTTGATCGGGAAGCAGGGCAAGGCAATCAAAGAAGTGTCCTCGTTTGCCCGTCAGGATATGGAAAAATTCTTGGGTGCGAAGGTATTTCTCACGACGTACGTAAAGGTTAAAGAAGACTGGCGTGATAAGATGAACCTTATCAAGGAATACGGCTACGAGGAATATCGGGAATAATCGTCGTGCTTTTTTCTCACACTGTGAATAGTCGGAGGACGTTCGTAGACGTATGAGAAAGTGGGTACGCAATCGAGCGTCTTTCGAGAAAAGGGGGACGCTATGCACGATAAAAAACAGGAAAACGGCGCTGCAAAGATGGCGTGGAGACTTTTTGAAAAGACGGGGAGCATCAGTTATTATATGCTCTATTACGACTTGATGAGAAAGGATTGAAGAAGGCCTGTAAAGAGACGGCACACCCGAAACGGGCCGCAGAAAATCGGGTTTGTTGTATTCTTTTATGGGATAGAAACGGGATATACCATGGAGATAAAAACGGAAGGGATTGTATTGCAGTCCATTGATTATAAGGATAACGATAAAATACTCACCATTTTTTCTCCCTCCATGGGGAGAGTGACCGTCGGGGCAAAAGGGGTGAAAAAGAGTAAAGCGAAACTCAATTTTGCCGCTCAACCCTTTTGCTTTGCCGAGTATGTTCTCGCCGAAAAAGGGGGGCGATATACCCTCACCGGCGCCTATTTGCACGAGAGTTTTTTCTCTTTGCGTTATGACATCGTGCGTTTTTACGCCGCTTGTGCGATTGCGGAAATTTGTCTCACCATTCTGTACGAAAACGAGGAGTACGAAGGCTTGTTTATCGGGCTGATCGAGAGCCTTAAATCGCTTGCGCTGTCCGAGGACGATCCCGTGGAAGCAGTCGCTTCGTTTGCGTTGATTGCCCTTCGTGAGAGCGGGTATCCCATTGACCTTGGTTATTTAGAGGAGTGTGAAGGGGATATCGGCGATAAACTGTGGTTTGATTTCGCAGATGGGAAATTTACCAACTTTGAAAGATGCACGCAAGGTGAACGTGCTAGTCTTTCCACCTATCATCTTCTGCGCAAATGCGCAGGACTTACCTACGTAGAGGAGATTGCTCAAAAGGGCAGAAAACGTGCTCTGCGCCTTTTGAAAGCGTACCTTTGCGGTAAAACGGAGGCGAAGCTCGAAAATCTGGGCGAGCTGATTCGTCTCATAGAAGACTAAATAAAGGAGCCTGTTATGGCAAGAATTGCAAAGAAAAAGGAAGCCGTTAAGGAAACGGCAGTCGTCACTCGTGCAGAAAAGAAAGACGCAACCAAGAAGCTCATTCGCGAGATTTTGTCGGAAAAACCGCTTAGACATAACGAATTGATAGACGAAGTATCCAAGGCGTACACCGAACACTATGGCGAAGAGTCCGACAACGTCAACGACGTCAAAGGCAGGGTTGGATCGGTGCTCGATATTATGAAAAAAGAGGGCGATGTTACGTTTGAAGGGCGATATACCCTCACCGGCGCCTATTTGCACGAGAGTTTTTTCTCTTTGCGTTATGACATCGTGCGTTTTTACGCCGCTTGTGCGATTGCGGAAATTTGTCTCACCATTCTGTACGAAAACGAGGAGTACGAAGGCTTGTTTATCGGGCTGATCGAGAGCCTTAAATCGCTTGCGCTGTCCGAGGACGATCCCGTGGAAGCAGTCGCTTCGTTTGCGTTGATTGCCCTTCGTGAGAGCGGGTATCCCATTGACCTTGGTTATTTAGAGGAGTGTGAAGGGGATATCGGCGATAAACTGTGGTTTGATTTCGCAGATGGGAAATTTACCAACTTTGAAAGATGCACGCAAGGTGAACGTGCTAGTCTTTCCACCTATCATCTTCTGCGCAAATGCGCAGGACTTACCTACGTAGAGGAGATTGCTCAAAAGGGCAGAAAACGTGCTCTGCGCCTTTTGAAAGCGTACCTTTGCGGTAAAACGGAGGCGAAGCTCGAAAATCTGGGCGAGCTGATTCGTCTCATAGAAGACTAAATAAAGGAGCCTGTTATGGCAAGAATTGCAAAGAAAAAGGAAGCCGTTAAGGAAACGGCAGTCGTCACTCGTGCAGAAAAGAAAGACGCAACCAAGAAGCTCATTCGCGAGATTTTGTCGGAAAAACCGCTTAGACATAACGAATTGATAGACGAAGTATCCAAGGCGTACACCGAACACTATGGCGAAGAGTCCGACAACGTCAACGACGTCAAAGGCAGGGTTGGATCGGTGCTCGATATTATGAAAAAAGAGGGCGATGTTACGTTTGAAGGGGGTATGTATGCGTTGAAAGCACGCTCGGCGGCGGTTACGGAAGAAATTACCATTGTGCAACCCGTGGGAAAAACGGCGGGAATAACGGTAGAACAACCCGTGGAAAAAGCAGAGGAATCCGCACAGCTGACGGTGGAAGAAATGCTGCCTGTTGTGGAAGAAAAACCCAAGAAACGTGGCAGAAAACCCAAAGCAAAGGCGGAGACGGAAAAAGTGAAGTCGGTTGAAGAAACAAAGACGGAAGAGGTGAAAGAGACGCTTCCCGTTGCGGTCGAGGAAAAACCTGCCCCTAAAAAGCGTGGCAGAAAACCTAAAATCAAGGTGGAGGAGGTATCGACGACTTTGCCTTCTGAAAGTGCAAACGAAGCGCCCATGGTTGAGGTGAAATCGGAAGAAAACGTAACGGCGGCAGAAAAATCCGTACCAGAACAGACGGAGGAAGCTGTGGAAAAGCAGCCGGAAGAGAGTGTAGAGACGGCTTCTGTCGTTAAGACAGAAGAGGCACCGTCCTTGGCAGCGATCCACAAGGAGGAGAGCCGTCCCGTTGTGGATATGAGTTTCTTGCTCGGAGCGGTCAAGCCGTCCAAAGGAGAGGTATCCAACAAAGAGTCGCTCAAAAAGCCGCTCGTCAAGGCGGAAAAAACGAATAAAACGAATAAAACTGAAAAAACGGAAAAAACGGAAAATGTAGAGAATAAGCCGTCCGTAACGGAGCAAAGACGAGGGGAAAAGAAAGCTGAAAAGCAAGAGGTGAAAACGCCCGTCGAACAGGAGACGAGACAGCCTGTTAAGCAGGAAGAAAAAACGTCTGTAAAACAAGAGTTTAACGAGTCTGTGAAAATGGTAAAAACGCAAAACGAGGGAGGCGTGTCGCAATCGAACGTGAGAAAACTCTCTCAAGGTGTTGCGCTTAAAAAGGAAAACAGGGGCGCAAAAGCACTCACACCGGAAGAGAAATTGCGTGATCATTTTTTGAGTAAACTTCGTTCGCTCGGCGGTGATTATTTTGAATATTATTCGGTATATCTTTTGGAAAGATATTCCATGAAAAACGGCAGACGTTTAGAGGGCTTGCGTGTGAGTGGCGGCGATCGTGACGGCGGCATTGACGGGGAAATCGAACTCACCGACAAATTAGGATTTAGAGAGACGATTTACATACAGTCGAAGAATTGGAACCCAGAAAAGGGGGACGAAAGACTGTGGGTAGTCGGCGAGACGTTGTTGCAACAGTTTATCGGTGCGTGTGCTTGCAGACAGGCGAAAGACGGCAAACAAAATTGCCGTGGTATCTTTATTACGACGTCGAGATTTACCCCCGAAGCAAAACGCATACTGGATACCATGTCCGACAAGATCGTCGGCTACGACGGAGAGGACGTGTTCGAGGCGGCGAAAGAATGCTCGTTCGGGTTAATTCGGAAAAACGGACAATGGACGTTGGATGAGGAATTGCTCTCGGGTGCAAAAGCATTTTTTAACTTGTAATCCATATCAATCAAAAAAACGGGGCGGCCGAATTGAAAGATTGCAGGTTGCCCCGACGTGTCATAGAGGTAGAGTATGTATAACGAACAGGCATATCGTTTGGGAAGCAAACGCTCGGCAATACGAGAAATTTTTGAATACGCCAAAAAGCGTGGTGCGGAAATCGGCATGGAAAACGTGTTTGATTTCTCTATCGGGAACCCTTCCGTCCCTGCGCCTGACGCCGTAAACGAGGCAATCGCTCGACTCGTGCAAGAAACGCCTTCGGTGGAGCTGCACGGCTACACTTCTGCTCAGGGGGATAAGGAAGTGCGTGACAGGATTGCGGCAAATTACGTTCGCCGTTTCGGCGTGCCTCTTACGGGGGACGATTTGTATATGACTTGCGGAGCAGCGGCGTCCTTGACGGTGGCCCTTCGGGCGCTTGCTTGCGAGGGAGACGAATTTATCGTATTCGCACCCTATTTTCCCGAATATGCGGTGTTCATCAAGGGTGCAGGCGGAAAACTGACGGTGGTGAAATCGGACGAAAGTACGATGTTGCCTGATTTTGACGAGCTGGAACGTGCGCTCAATCCCCGCGTGAAAGGTGTATTAATCAACACCCCCAACAATCCATCGGGAGTGGTGTACGGCGTAGAGACAATGAAAAAGTTGGTGGAAATACTCGAACGTAAATCGAATGAGTACGGCGCTCCCATTTATTTGATTTCGGACGAGCCTTATCGAGAACTCGTATACGACGAGGAGAAGATTATGCCCAGCCCGATGTCGTATTACGAGAACGTGGTGGTGTGCTATTCCTATTCTAAATCACTCTCTCTGCCGGGAGAACGCATCGGATATATTGCGGTGTCGCCGCAGGCGAAGGATAGCAAAGAAGTATACGCAGCGGTGTGCGGCGCAGGGCGAGAGCTCGGCTTTGTGTGCGCCCCTGCCCTCTTTCAAAGGGTGGCGGCGGAGTGCGACGGCATGACGGCGGATTTGAGTGTGTATAAACGCAATCGAGATCTGCTGTACAACGGATTGAAAGATTGCGGCTTTACCTGCTTGTATCCTGACGGTGCATTCTATCTGTTTATGAAGTCGGAAGGGGATACGGCGGCGTTTTGCGAGAAGGCGAAAAAATATGAATTGCTGCTCGTCAACGGAGCAGATTTCGGCGCAGATGGTTGGGTACGTATTGCTTATTGCGTTCAGACGGAACGGATTGAAAAAGCTTTGCCGCTGTTTAGAAAGCTTGCGCAAGATTGCGGGCTTGTGAATACGTCAGTTTGAAAATAGTAAAAAGGACGAGTGAGCAATTTTCTTGTAATCTGTTGCAGATTCTATACACTATTATAATAATATAGGGCGTAGAAAGGGGAAAATGGGACGAAAACAGGAAAAATTTTTCTCGACGTATAAAAATTTTTATTTTTCCAAAAAAACTTTTGAAAAACCTTTCAAAAAAGATTGACAACCCTCCGAAAGTGTGTTAAACTAATCATACGCACCCGAAGAGGGGTGTAATTTTTTGTATGGAGTTTTTATTATGGCAGTTAAAACGGCAAGAAACAAAATTACGTTTGAATGCACCGAATGCAAGCATAGAAATTACGACAGTATTAAAAACAAGAAGAACGATCCTGACAGATTGACTCTTTCTAAATACTGCCCGTTCTGCAAAAAGCACACAGAACACAAAGAATCCAAATAATTCTATTTAGCGTTCGCGCCAAGGGAAAAACTTTTGGCGTAAACGCGCATGAGGTATCAAATGGCAAACGAAACCAAAATCCAAAACCAAACGACCAATGCAACGAAGGCAAAGAATAAAAAGCCCGGTTGGTTCCGTCGTACATGTGCAAAAGTCAAGGAAACTTTCTCTGAGCTTAAGAGAGTAACCTGGCCTAAATTGCCTACCGTTTTTGCGACGACGGGCGTCGTACTCGCTGTTACAGCCGCTTTCTTGGTGGTGGTTACAGGCGTGGACTATCTTTTGACTTTATTGTTAGGTCTTATCTCGTAATTTCGGAGGGAACGATATGCCGATGAACGAAGAACCCAAGTGGTACATTCTTCATACCTATTCTGGCTATGAAGCGATGGTAAAAGACAGCCTGGAGAAGTTGATCGAAAACAACAATTTAGGCGACTATATCGTCGATTTGAAAATTCCCATGGAGCAGGTCGTTGAAGAAAAGAACGGTAAGCTGAAAGTAGTGGAAAGAAAGCTGCTTCCTTGCTACGTGTTCATCAAAATGATCTACACCAACCAAATTTGGTATTACGTAACGAGCACTCGTGGGGTAACAGGTTTTTGCGGTCCTCAAGGTCGTCCTATTCCCATGAAGCCCGAAGAAATTCGTAAGATGAAGCTCGAAGCGCCCACGGTGGACGAGACGTTCAAAGTTGGAGACAGCGTATCCATTGAAGACGGTCCTTTGAAGGGCTTCTTTGGCACGATCAAAGCGGTGAACCCTTCGGCGAAGAAGGCAACCGTCTCGACAACGATGTTCGATCGCACTACGGACGTAGAAGTGGAATTTATTCAGATCCAAAAAGTGGAAGCTCCTTTACCCGAAACGACGGAAGTAGAGGAAGAAAACAACAACTAATTCGTTAATAAGTGGGAGAGACGTCAAATCTTTTCAGGGCGTCTTGTATAACCACTAAGGAGAAATATATTTATGGCAAAGAAGATTACAGCAGTCGTAAAATTGCAACTTCCCGCCGGTAAAGCAACTCCGGCCCCTCCCGTAGGTTCCACCCTTGGTCCCTATGGTATCAACCTTCCCGGCTTTACCAAGGAATTCAACGCAAAGACAGCAGACAAAGCAGGTCTCATTATCCCCGTTGTCGTAACGATTTATCAGGATCGTTCCTTCACGTTCATTTTGAAGACTCCTCCCGCACCCGTTCTTATCAAGAAAGCTCTTGGTTTGGATACGGCAAGCGCAAAACCCAACTCCGTAAAAGTTGGTAAGTTGACGAAAGCACAGGTAGAAGAAATCGCAAAGACGAAGATGCCTGACTTGAACTGTACGTCGCTTGAAAGTGCAATTAGCATGATAGCCGGAACCGCTCGCAGCATGGGCGTTACCGTCGAAGAGTAATGTAGGAGGCGGTAAAGATGAAACACGGCAAGAAATATCAGGATAGCGTAAAAGCAGTAGATTTGAGCAAACAGTACGAAGCAAGCGAAGCAGTTGCTGCAGTACTTGAAACGGCAAAAGCAAAATTCGACGAAACGATCGAACTTCACGTTCGTTTGGGTGTTGACCCTCGTCAGGCTGACCAGCAGGTTCGTGGCGTACTCGTCCTTCCTCACGGCACCGGTAAAACCAAGAGAGTTTTGGTTATCGCAAAAGGTGCGAAGGCAGACGCAGCACAGGCAGCAGGCGCAGATTTCGTAGGTGCAGAAGAACTTATCGCAAAGATCCAGAACGAAAACTGGTTCGATTTCGACGTAATGATCACCACCCCCGACATGATGGGTATGGTAGGTCGTATCGGTCGTATCCTCGGTCCCAAAGGCTTGATGCCTAACCCTAAGTCCGGTACGGTTACGATGGACGTTGAAAAAGCAATCAAGGAAGTGAAAGCAGGTAAAGTGGAATACAGACTTGACAAAACTGCAATCATTCACTGCCCTATCGGTAAAAAGAGCTTCGGTCAGGAAAAACTTACGGAAAACTACACCGCGCTCATGGATGCCATCATTAAGGCAAAACCCGCAGCAGCAAAAGGT
>CAZBQP010000029.1:0-11061 GCA_964494075.1 uncultured Clostridia bacterium | reverse complement strand
CCCAGTCGCAAGAAAGAGCCCCGAGGCTCCGCCGCCTATACTTGCCACTTCTATTCGTTCCATAGCTACATTGTACTCCTTTTTACGAGAAAAGTCAATTTTTTTGAAAAATTGATAAGAATTTTTTACTATCTACCTTGACTTTTTTTGAAATTTATATTACAATATTTATGCATAGAAAAATTTTCACTTATTTTCACCATTGTAAGGAGAATAAATTTAGACAACATGGAAGAATTGAAAGCATTGTTTGATGCATTCGTCGCATATTGTGCAAAGACGCCTTTTCACATTGCAGTGCTCATCGGGATTGCCATTCTCATTGTCGGCTCAATCATCGCCCTCAGCATCGTCGGCAAAAAAGACAAGAGCATAGCGCAACCGCAATCTCCCCCTCCTTCTCCCCCACAACCGATTGAAGAAGAAGCAAGGCAAGAACTTCAAAAATCGCCTGCTCAAACAACCAAACCTTCTGCACTAAACCTCGTCGAAGAGCGTGAGGAACACGTCTCCAAGCCTCTCGAAAACACCGTCGAAGAGATGGAAGATGAATTTGCAGAGCAAGTTGAAGAGGAATTTACAGAAGAAGAGAAGACTACGGAAGAAACTCCTGCTAAGGAAGAGTTAAAAACAATCGAAACGAGCAATCATAAAAAAGAAAAAAATATAAAAACGGCTGATAAGGAGGACGTTATGCTACTTGACGAACTGAAAGACATTGACACGGACATTGATTTTTATGAAGAAGACGAATTAGACAAAATGGCGCGTTACAGCGGAAAATGGGCAATTTGCCGCGTGGTAACCAACGACTCCGCCAATGAAGACACCTTCTTTTTCGAGTTGCGCTCCACCAAAGGCGAACAGCTTTTTTCCAGCGAAGAATACACCAGCTACAACGGCGCTTTGCGTGGTGTAGAAACACATAAATCCAACATCTTGCGCAACAACTTCCGTATCGTACCCACCAAACACGGCGGCTACACCTTCAAACTTTTGAACGGCAAGGGTATGCTCCTTTGTATGGGCAATGCGTACCCCACGGAAGCAGAATGCAAACAGGCCGTAGAACAGATCAAGCGTTTCGCTCGCACCGCCTTCATTGACGAAAACTTGCAAGACGTCGTCGTGAAAGTACCTGAAGAGACGAATGAAGCTCTTCCCCCTCTCCCCGACGGAAGCAACGGAAAATGGATTATCAACTGCCGTACGTTGGAAAACGGAGAACGTGCTTTCTATTTCGAGCTTCTCTCCGAAACGGATAAATGCTTACTTTCGAGCGAAGATTACTCCTCCTATATCGGTGTCATTAATAGCATTCAGACGCATAAAACGAATATTAAGCACGGAAACTTCCGCATTTCACTCACCAAGCAGGGAAATTACGCGTACAAACTTTTGAATGGCAACGGACAGCTCTTATGCTTGGGCGATCATTATAAAACCAAGCGTATCTGCGAATACGTCGTGGAAATGATCAAGGCGTATGCAGAAAATTCACCCGTCCTTACCGATCCTGATTTAATGCAGGAATAATCGACTGAACGTCACTTGGGGATTTGAATTTCAAATCCCCTTTTTTTTGGAGTAAACACACTATGAGAGAACTCAATCCCGAACAAACCAAACGAGCCAAAGCCTTCAAGCTGTGGATGAACGCACCCATGCCCATGGTCACAATTGTCAAGACCTTCGACATCACTCGTGCCGTCAAATACAGCAAGCGGAACAAATGTAAGCTGAATATGTTGCTCTGCTATCTTATCGGAAAAGTCGCATCGCAGATTGACGAGTTTTACCTGCTCGCAAAAGACGGAAAGCTTTGGCAATTCGATAAGCTTGCCATCAACGTCATCGTTCCCCTTCCAAACGGTGGCATCGAAAATTGTGACATCCCATTTAGTCCCGATTTATCCACCTTTCAAGAAAGCTATCTATCCATCACCAAACGCACGCAGGAAACGAGCGAAGCTTACGTTTTGGGCGAAGAATACAATCTTATCGGTACCTCCACCGTTCTGGGAACGGAATTCGACGGCGTCGTCAATCTGTATTCGGGCATTTACAACAATCCGTTTCTCGTTTGGGGAAGGTATAAAAAGAAGTTCATCAAATACCTGCTCCCCATATCCATGCAATTTCACCACACACAAATGGATGGAAACGACGTCGCAAGATTTTTGGAACGCCTGCAAAAGGAAATAAACGACTTGCAATAAAATCGAGAGGATAAAGAGCTGTATTGCGCAATGCAACACAGCTCTTTTTTTATTGATACTTCACCAAGTATAGCCAATCAAAAATCGGAACATCTTACTTTTAACCATTCACAAAAAAAATATTACAATACAAGCTCCCAATAAACACAAACGCGCCGATATTCTCGACGCGTTCATTTTTAGCTTACCTTGCTCCGCCGCCACCGCCGCCGAAGCCGCCACCACCAAAGCCGCCGAAGCTTCCGCCACCGCCACTACGTCCAATGTGACCGCCGCCGCTGTTGCTGCGTTTTGCCATTTCTTTGGCAATTTCCCGTGTCATCGCACGATTCATGCAACGATAAATCACGTAATGATCAAACACCGACCACGCTGCCGTCGAGCACCATTCGGGCGGCTGCAACGTGATTTTTTCAAACTTGCTTTCCCATTCGTCCGTCACCCCGAGCACCTGCGCATAGGGCAACACTTTATAATACAAATCGGGATTTTCTTCCAACATGAACTTAATTTTATCCTCTTCCGTCACTACGATGAAGTCCTTAAAGCCGAGAATATCGCCAAGCACCTTGGAATACTCTTCCGTACGAGACAATACGCCACGCATTGTAAAACACACGCCGAACACCCCTACGCAGAGCGCAATCTTTTCAGACGCCGTCATAATAAATCCGGCAAACAACCAAACGAAGAGAAGAGTACACAAAAGGGCGATTACAATTTGTCCGATCACAGATCCTCGCCGTTGCGAAGCTTTCCATTTATAACGATAATTCTCGTCTATTTGACCAGCCACACCAAGCAACAGGACGGGCAAAGCAAATACGATCCCCAAATAATAATTATATCCGCCGCCCACTCGTTTCCCCATCAACAGACAGGTGAAAAAGCCCAACAATACCGCAAGTACGCATCCCCCGATATAGCCCCAAACAGACTTATTCTCATACATGGTAGGCGGATTCGGTACTTGCATTTTTACCTCTTCCATTTGATTGTAGAAAGAACCGACCAGTTCCGACACGTGCGCCGCTTTATGCTCGTCGACCGTCTCCCGTCCGTTTTCAAAAAGTCCGTTAAAGAGCGTTCTTGCGTATACAGGCTCCCAATCGGGCAACTCCTCCACACGGCTGATCAATTCAGGATCGTCTTCATCGGACAAATCAATCCGCAAATATCCCTTATCCGCAAAGTAGTAGATCATCGAGGTAATATCCTCGTTATCCACAGCGCCATCCAACCATTTCCCCATTTTAAGAGGATCCATCTTATCGGGCGCTTTGACGTTGACGACGGTCACAATTTCCCTATGCGACTTTGTGAAATTCCGCAACAGGAGTGCAAGCGCCATGGTCACAACCACGCCGAGTACAATCCAAAAAAATTCAGGCGTAAAAATACGAGTCGATAAATAATCGTCCAACGCACCCTCAGGCAAAGAAAAGGACAACGTAATGCCACCCGTTACGAATTCTTCGTACGCACCGCTCCAACCACGTTGAAGGACGTCCGCCGTCATCGTAATCGTCTTTCCGTCCGCCGAAATCGAATGATGCACATCGTTGTTGTTGGTCACACCGAAAATGTCCGTATACACCTTATAATCAGTTGAACGAATTGCCGCAGGCAGATGAACTTGCACAGTCACGTCGTGGAGTGGCACCGTCCAGCCAAATCCAACGACGTCTATAATCATGCCGTCTTTCTTATTGTCAACGTTCTGTTCCATCAAATAGGAAATGTCATACGTCCACGTCTTACCAATTCCTACGTTTCCGATACAACATACGTCCAAAAAGCCGTCCATATCCGGGTTGTCTTCCACACGATAGCTAAATTGATTATTTTCTTCGCACGTCGCCTTGATTTCCGAATATCTCGCCCCTTCGACGGGAAGGGAACGATAAAACATCCTAAGTTTCTCGTAGTTGTCATTATAATCACGTAAAAACTCCACGGTGATGTGTTCTTCAACCTCAATCTTTCGATCCTCACGCACGGTCATTTCCAAATCGTACTTGCGAATGGCAATATAATCCCCACTCTCTGCCTGTGCAGAAATGGAGGTCATCGCATACCTACCCCCGCCAAATAGCATACAAGACAGGTAAACGAACACCAGCATAAGGAGCGCTGCCACATGCGTAAGACGCATCCAAACTCTCCTTGTCATTGCCTTAAAAAGATACCTTAACGTTCTTGCGTTCTTCTTCGCTGTCAAGTTCAAAATACGGTCTCTTCGTATATTCCTCTCCCATGCGCTTTGCTACGATATTATCAGGGAACAATTCGATCTTCGTATTGAAGGTCTTGACGTTGCCGTTATAGTATCTACGTGAAGATTCCAGCTCGGTTTCCAAATTTTTAAGCTGATTTTGCAAATCGGTGAAATTGCCGTTTGCTTTGAGATCGGGATAGTTTTCCGTCACCACATTGAAGAGAGTACGCAAAGAGGATGTCAAATTATTAGCCGCCTGCGCCTTTTCTTCCACCGTCTTTGCCGCACCTGCAACGTTGCGTGCCGCAATCACCTTTTCCAACGTCTCGCTTTCATGTTTAGCATATCCCTTCACCGTTTCCACGAGGTTGGGGATAAGATCGAAACGCTTTTTCAAATAGACGTCGATGGTTGCCCACGCTTCTTCTACTTTATTTTTCAAGCGTACAAGGTCATTACGGGTGGCAATCCACCAACCCACGATCCCGATAATAAGCCCCACGACAACGACGCAGGGAATGGTGATACCGAGGAACAAACCCCAGTTAAAAAGTAAGCAATTCAACATAGTTATCTCCTTTTGAAATCCGTTTTTTACACAAATTTCATTTCATAATAGTATTTATATTATACAACAGAGTTTTTTATTTGTCAATATTTTGAAAGTAAAAATTTACGCAAGCAAAAACGGACCTTTCCGAGCATACATCTCACGAAAAGTCCGTTTTTTAAGTTATTTTTCCTTTAATCAGCCGCCGAGCGGTTCTTCAACCACAACACCCCGTCCGTGATGAATGGCGAAAGAATCAGCCAAAGAGCTGCCAAAGCAATGATGGAATAGGTGATCACCGAGCCAATCGAGCGCACACCCGTAAACACCATGGACACGAAGTTGAAATTGAACAACCCGACAAGCCCCCAATTGATAGCGCCGACAATCACGAGCACGTAAGCAATAATGTTGACAATACGCATATAGTTTTTCCTCCTAAAAACAGTATGTTTCAAGACAAAAAAATTATACAAACGCATTTACTTTTTTATTCAACGCACACCTGCCTCGTCCAAAAGGCAAAAAAATCAGTTCTCGATAAACTTCAACAAATCTTCAAACACTTCCTCTTTTCCAAGCTCGTTGTGGATTTCATGACGCATTCCTTCGTACAACTTCCCCGAAACGCTTTCATATCCGACGTCACGCAAAAATTCAATTGCTTTCAACCATTTGAGTTCATCCACAATCATAATATCGTCGCTCCCTGCGACAAAATGAATAGACAAGGCGGGATTTTTCACCTGATATCCCTTCTTTTGATAGGTATATTTCATAAGATTGAGCAAATTCTCAAATCCGTTGCAAGTAAAGGTGAAGCTGCACCAAGGATCGGCAGCCTTTTTCGCCACGACTTCCTCATCCCTCGTGAGCCATGAACCGCCCTTTTCCTTTTTGAGTTTTTCCGCCCCACGCCCGATGGACAATTTGTCCAACATTTTGCTTCTATGACGTTCCCCTTTACACATCGTGATCGTCTTATGCAACGCAAAAGCCGCCGACGTGAAAGGATTGTAGGAGGGAGAACCGCAAACGATGAGCTTATCAATCAACTCGTCGTGTTCACGCAAATAACAGCGCACCACCATCGACCCCATGCTATGCCCGAATAATGTTAAAGGCAAATTTGGATATTGCGTGCGCAAATATTTCGTCACTTGTACGCAATCCTCTACGATTGCCTTGCTGCTCCCATCACCGAACCAGCCAAGATCCTCTTCTTTTTGTACACTCTCCCCGTGTCCACGATGGTCATGCCCGGCAACAACATACCCTTTGGCTGCAAAAAACCTCATCATGTGTTCGTAATAATTTTTGTATTCGCACATACCATGTACGATTTGAACGATCCCTTTGGGTTGTCCGTCCGGTTCATAGACAATCCCATGTAACGCAAGTCCGTCAAAATCGGACTCCACCGTAAATTTCTTTCTTATCATAATGATATCCTCCTATAAGGCAAGGGAAGGCAAACACCTTCCCTTGTGATTTCACTATTAATCATCACTCCGAACGAAGCGCCACAACAGGGTCTTTCTTCGCTGCCGCATTTGCAGGAATCAAACCGCTGATAAGAGTGAGCACAATGCTGATTACGACCATGATCACCGCCGAGCTAATAGGCAATGCCGCCAACGAAGGAATCCCCGTCAACACTTCCAAAATCAAGTTCACGACAAAGGAAATGAGATAGGATACGCCGACGCCAATCAAGCCGGAAGCAAGCCCGATGATAAAGGTTTCCGCATTGAAAAGGTTTTTGATATCCCGTTTTCTCGCCCCGAGCGAGCGCAAAACACCGATTTCTTTGACACGTTCCACCACGGAAACATAGGTGATAATCCCAATCATGACGGACGATACCACGAGGGAAATTGCCGTAAACGCCACAAGCACGTACGTAATGACGTTCAAAATCATTTCCACCATACTCATCATCGTACCGATCGAGTCGGTATATTTCACCTGCTGACTTGCCTCATGGGTATCATTCCAGGTATCCAAATGTTCGATCACTTTCTCTTTTGCTTCAAAATTGCTGACATAAATTTGAATGGAGTTGGGTTTCGTCTCTCCGCCTACCGTACGTACTGCGCTGTCGCCGTAGAGGAAGTTGACGTTACTCAAATAGCTTGCCAGTATATCACTGCTCCCCATCGAGTTTTCTCCGCTCTGCCCTGCCATGGACGAACCGGAAAGATAATTCCCTTCCACCGTTTCCGCCGCAATACGGAATGCATCCTTATCCTTCAACAAATTGAAAATTTCCGTCAACTTGTTCATATACGGACTGTTGGGGCTTAAATCCTGCTCCATCTCCGAAAGATCTTGCGTCGCCTTCACAAAGTTTTCTCTCGCCTTCCCCTGCGTTTTCAACGTGTTGACGATTTGTGAGTTTTGGTTGACCTCAATCCATTCGTCATAGAGCTGCTCGGTAAGGAACAATCCGCCCGTCATGCCGCTCATGCCACTTCCTAAGCACCCGTAATTCAATCCGTCTTTCAAACGCAAGATACCGCTAATCTTTACTTCTACGCCCGAGCCGACGTCTAACTGATCCCGTCTGCCTGCGTAATTATAGATATAATTGCCTTCCGTCGTTTTTTGATAGATGGAATCATTGTAATTGAGCATATACGTCTTGCCGAGAATGACGTTATAATCCAGCGTCATATTGCTCTTCTGGTCACCTGTTTGGAAAAGACTGAGGAAGGTATCCTCCCCGATAAAGCCGAGCTGCGCAAGCGACAAGTCGATAATGTCGTTATTGCCGCCGACAACGAGCACCCCTTCGTTCGAGGTCTTGGGGAATTCCCCTGCAACGATATCGTACTGCGAAAGGACGTATTTCCCGAAGTTTGGATCGTTCACGTCTGCCGTGCCGGGCATTTTACCCTGCATATCCCCCAAATAATTGACGAGGTAGGCAAGGCTGGAATATTGCGCATCCAACTGCAACAACTTTAAGGTGTAATAATCACGCAAGCCGGAAAGGGACATGACCACCGTCTTCGCTGCGCCGTCTTCCTTAATGTCCACTTCCGTAAACAAGGAATATTTCAGCGTAGCACCCGTTCCATAAGAAAGAGTTTCGTAATAATCGCTCGCCTCTTCCAAATAGGAAATATATTCATCGGAAATATCATTCGTCACCTGCATCCCTTGTGCGATATTCGTCAAGAAGGAGTTGACGTAAATTTCATTGTCGAGCTGAGACAAATCGGGCAAATCACTTGCCGAATTAAACCCTGCGAGAATCGAGCTGACGTCCAGCGTCGTTTCCTGAATAGACAAAGGTGCGGAAGAAAGCATATCTTCCTGCATACGCAAGATATAATTATTAAAACCGTTGGAGAGGGCAAGTACAAGACACACGCTGATGATACCGATACTCCCGGCAATACTCGTTACCCCCGTACGTCCCTTTTTCATAAGCAGGTTTTTCGCACTCAACCCCAAAGAGGTCTTAAAGGACATCGACGATCTCTTTTCTTTTTCTTTGGCGCTTTTTCTTGCAAACTTTGCCGCAAGTTTTTTCAGTTTCTTCTCAAACTTGCTTTGGGGCTTACCCTCCGCCGTCACGTCCTCGGAGGCAACTTCCCCCTGCGCCGTTTCTGCCACAAAATCTTCCCCTTCGTAAGGATTGCTGTCCGAAAGCACCACGCCGTCCTGCAAACGGACGATACGGGTGGAATACTGTTCGGCAAGCTCGGGGTTGTGCGTCACCATAATGACGAGGCGCTCGCCTGCGATTTCACGAATGAGATCCATGATCTGTACGCTCGTCGTCGTATCCAACGCACCCGTAGGTTCGTCGGCAAGCAAAATTTCAGGGTTGTTGACGAGCGCTCTGGCAATCGCTACACGCTGCATCTGCCCGCCCGACAGCTGGTTGGGTTTTTTATTGATTTCTGCCCCCAACCCCACTTTCTTCAATGCTTCTTCCGCACGTTTTCTGCGTTCCGCTTTGGAAACGCCTGCAATCGTCAGCGCAAGCTCCACGTTCCCCAAAATCGTCTGGTGAGGAATGAGGTTGTAGGACTGAAATACAAAGCCGATACGATGGTTTCTGTACGTATCCCAATCACGATCGTCGTAATCTTTCGTGGACTTTCCGCAAATAACGAGATCGCCGGAAGTGTAATGATCGAGTCCGCCGATGATGTTCAACAGCGTCGTCTTCCCGCACCCGGACGCACCCAAAATGGAGACAAATTCATTTTTTCGGAACTTCAAATCCACCCCTTTCAATGCGTGAACGGTGAGATTTTCGGTTACGTAGTCTTTCTTAATATTTTTTAACTGTAACATGACGTACCTCCGCTGCGTATACGTTAGAGCGATAAGGAAATATTCGTTTTTTCTTCGCTCGCCAAAGCGCAGAACTCATCGACGAGAGAAATCATTTCTTGGAAGCGTTCTTTGCCGAACTTTTCCACAAGTCTGTTTACAAAATTAACGTACACTTCTAAATCCTTTCCGTAGGTTTCGTACGCCTCCTCCGTAAGTTCCACGTAGGCAATTTTTCTATCCACGCTGTCAGCCACACGTTTCACCACGCCTTGTGCTTCCAAACGGCTCACCATCTGCGACACTGCCGAACGAGTAACCCCAAGCATTTTCGCAAGTTGAGTGGAAATAACTCGTCTCCCTGCGTATTTGGCGCAAATAATCTCGCCCAACATTCGGAATTCGGTGTTATTAAAACGAGTTTTCTTATCCGCCGTGGACAACGTTTCCACTTTACGCACCAAAACGAAAATTTCTTTCAGATAACTTTCCGCATTCTGATTCGTCTCTTCTTTCACTTTTTTAGACATACGACACCTCACTTATATTATTACTTTTACAAAACATATTATAGTAAGTATTCTTTTTTTTGTCAAGAAATGAAATGACTATTTTCTTTGATTTTACAAAATTTTCACATTGCTAACGCAGTTTCACAAAACACTCATGCTTGAAAAGCATTTTTTTCGACCGCAACACTCCTCTTCAAGCAATTTCCTTTCCAAAATACTTGTCAAACTTAAAAAAAAATGCTACAATGATAGAGATCGTAAAACAAGATTGCCCAACGTGAACGAAGGACGTTTTACGGCTGCAATCACCCAAATAAAAGACTTTTTCGGAGGTATCGTATGGATCGTCTCATTTCCTATTTACAAAACGCACTCACCCCCTACCACGCCGTGCAAGAAGCGGAAGAATTGCTCAAAAACGCAGGCTTTACCAAGCTTTTGGAAACGGAAGACTGGCAGATTGCAGAAGGGGGCAAATACTACGTCGTCCGTGGCGGCGCACTCATCGCCTTCACGGTTGGCTCGCTCAACGAGTTTTCTTATAAAATCGTCGCTTCGCACACCGATTCCCCTGCCTTGAAACTCAAGGAAAAACCCTTGCAAAAATCGGCGCTGTACGCCACACTCAACACGGAAACGTACGGGGGCGGCATTTGGTATTCCTTCTTCGACCGCCCTTTGAAAATTGCAGGGCGTGTCATCAAAAAGGAAAACGACCGCCTGTACGAAGAGGTAATCGACTCCCCTTTCAAAGTCGTCATTCCCTCCGTTGCCATTCACCAAAACCGCAACGCCAACGACGGCTTCTCCGTCAACGCACAAATTGACTTAGCCCCCTTGCTCGCCTTGGCAAGCGGCGTGGAAAACAACGAAACGCTGTTGACGAAAATCTCGGGCGGCGAAGTGATTTCCCACGACCTTTTCCTCGTGAACGCAGACATGCCCTATTCATTTGGCGTAAATGATGAGTTTTTGGCATCCCCTCGTATCGACAATTTAACCAGCGTGTACGCCTCTTTGTCCACCTTGATTGCAAGCGAAGACGTCAGCGGCATTTGCGTTGCTGCGTGCATGAACAACGAAGAAATGGGCAGCTTGACAGCCGAAGGCGCCGACGGGGATCTCCTCGAAAACGTCCTTCGCCGCATTGCGTACGCCCTCCGCTTTGACGACAACGAATATTACAAGGCGCTCGCCTCCTCCTTCCTACTTTCTGTGGACAACGCACACGCCGTACATCCCAATCACCCTGAAAAGGCAGATCCCACC
>CAZBQP010000028.1:0-11404 GCA_964494075.1 uncultured Clostridia bacterium | reverse complement strand
GGCATATGCGGCACCCATGTCTGTGATGAATTCAAATTGACGATACCTTTGAAAATTACAGACAAGGAGATTTCCTTTGCCGCAAACGTGAAGGACGGTGTATTTTTGCGTGAGTGTTTTCAAGTGTTTGCGTACGCTCTCGTTAATGGCTGCGCTACCGCTCCCTCCGCCAAAAATGAGCAGGACTTTTTCAGTATTTGGAATTTGAAAATGCTGTCGTGCTTTTTGAGAAGAGACTTGGAAAAGCTCCTTGCGTACGGGTGCTCCGACGTACTTTCCGTGGGGGAGTTTTTTGGCGGTTTCGGGAAAGGAAGTGAGCATATATTCGCATTTTCTTGCCGAAAGTCTGTTGGCGAGCCCTGGTGAAAAGTCGCTTTCATGGGCAAGACAGGGAATGCCGAGTTTGTGTGCTGCGAAAACGACAGGGAGGGCGACGTAGCCACCCTTGGAAAACACGAGGTCGGGCTGAAAGCGTTTTAACCCTTCTGCGGCTTGTATTTGCGCACGACGGAAAGCGAAGGGGATTTTTAGGTTGCGTTTTAGGCTCGATAAAGACATGCCCCTTACGAATTTTGGGCAAGTGATGGCAATAAAGGGGATTTTATGTTTGGAAATCAATTCCTTTTCAATGCCGTCCGTGCCCATATAGCAAACGTCTATTTCTCCTTTTTGCCGAAGCTCTTGAATAATGGCAAGGTTGGGTAGGACGTGCCCGGCGCTTCCTCCACCCGTGAACAGAATCTTTTTCATACTATTATTATAGACGGGAAAAGTGGCGGATATTCCAAAAAAAGACAGACTTTGCGTCTGTCTTAGGATCTTCATTTATTATGCGTGTTCGACTTAGTCGTACAGAGCTGCAATTTCGGCAGCGAGCTTCGCCACGGCAATTTTCAGGGCGTGTGGTGCGATGACTTTCATCTCCTTACCAAAGCTCAAGATTTTTTCGGGGATATTGTCGTCGGGTAGAAGGACGTCGGCGACGTAGCCGCCTGCACGCTGTTTTATATGTTCAATCCCCAGCCAGTCTGTTGCCCTTTCCAGTCCTTTTTTAGAAATGGCGAGGCGTACCGGGATTCGTTTTACGGGTGTGGGTGTCGAAGGATAATCAAAAGGGCGTTTTCGGAAATTTTCGTCAAGCTTGACAATGGAAGAAATCGCTTGAATACGAAAGAGACAAAAGTCTCGTTTTTTGTAACTGAACGCATACATGCCCCATCCGTTTCCTTGAAAGACGAGGGCGTGCGGCTCGATTTTTTGCATTTCTCTTTCGTAGATGACGTTCGCCATGGATTGCGATTGCATACACATTTGGAAAATGCGGATTTTCTCCGCAAGGTTGGGGAGTAGATCTGTGCGGTTCTCCAAAATGAGCAGGTCTTCCGCATTGGAGGAGAGCAGTTGCTCGTATGTATTCATTCGCTCTTGTGTGTCGAGTTTATGTAGAATGCGAAGATAACATTCATCGGTGTATTTGGTATATGCCTCGCTCAATGCGTCCAAAAGCTTATGATACTCTTCGGTAGTGAAAAATCCCATGGGGAGTTTGTAGTGCTCGGCAAGGTAGATACCACCGTTTCGTCCACGTTTGATTTGAAGGGGTACGCTTTGGGCGAGAATATCGACGTAGCGATAGACGGTGCGTGGGGAAAGTTCGTATTTTTCCGATAGATATTGTGCGGTTACGCGGCGCTTGCTAAGCAGCTCGATTAAGATGTCTAAAAGGGTGGAAAATTTCATAAAAATAGTATAACATATCTTTCAGCGGTTGTCAATAGGCGTAAAACGCTTGATTTTTCTTGCGAAAAGATGTACAATTATATAAGGAAAAAATAATTTTAGTAGGAGAAAAAACAATGGCAAACGTAATGGACACGCTTCGTGCGAGAGGATTTGTAAAACAGACCGTATACGAGGACGAGCTGTATGAAAAACTCGGCAAGGAAAGCGTGCCTTTCTATATTGGTTTCGACCCCACGGCAGACTCTTTGCACGTAGGACACTTTATGCAACTTATCGCTATGCACCATATGCAGCAGGCAGGACACAAGCCTATCATTTTGATTGGCGGCGGTACGGCGATGGTCGGCGATCCTTCCGGTAGAACGGATATGCGTTCTATGATGACGAAAGAGACTATTCGTCACAACGTGGAATGTTTCAAAAAGCAGATGTCTCGCTTCATTGACTTCGAAGGGGAAAATGCGGCAATCGTTGTGGACAACGGGGACTGGTTGTTGGATCTTAATTACATTGATTTCCTTCGTGAAATCGGTACGCATTTCTCCGTGAACAGAATGCTTACGGCGGAATGTTTCAAACAGCGTCTCGAACGTGGACTTTCCTTCTTGGAATTCAATTATATGCTCATGCAGGGGTACGACTTCCTCGTGCTGTACAGAAAGTACGGTTGCCAGCTTGAGCTTGGCGGCGACGATCAGTGGAGCAATATTTTGGCAGGCGCAAACTTGATTCGAGTGAAAGAACAAAAGCCTGCGTTTGCAATGACGTTCACTCTTTTGACGACGTCGGACGGCAAAAAGATGGGTAAGACGGCGAAGGGTGCCGTTTGGTTGGATGAAAATAAGACCACCCCTTACGAATTCTACCAGTATTGGAGAAATATTGCGGACGAGGACGTGGAGAAGTGCATGAAGTTGCTCACCTTCCTGCCCTTGGAAGAAATTGCAGAGCTTTGCGCTCACCGTGACGAACGTATCAACAAGGCAAAGGAAGTGCTTGCGTACGAGCTTACCAAAGAAGTGCACGGCGAAGAAAAAGCAAAACTTGCGGAAAGTCAAGCGAAGGCAGCGTTCAGCGGCGGTAATGCGGAATTGTTGACGAAGGAAGTTTCGGACGTGGCGACCGTTGTGGATGCGATGGTGGCAGCAGGCGTTGCGAAGTCCAAAGGGGAAGCAAGACGACTGATTGAACAGGGCGGCGTTTCCGTGGACGATACGAAAGTGAGCGATGCGAATATGCTCATTCCCGCGCAAGAATTCGTATTGCATAAGGGTAAAAAAGTCCACTTGAAGGTGGTTGTAAAATAAGAGCATTTTGAAGCGAGGGGATTGGAGTTTCTCTTCTTTTGCTTTTGAAAGGAGAACTTATTGATGGAAAAATCCGTACGTGTGGTGTATTCGCCGCATGAGAGCGAAAAGATAATAGAAAAATCCCGATTTCTCACGTACTGTGAACACGTGGAAAGTGAGGAAGAGGCGAAGGCGTTTATCGCCCGTATTCGCAAAATGCATTCGCTTGCCACTCACGTTTGTTACGCCTTTATTGCCGATAAGGCAGGGAATCTTCAACGATTTTCTGACGACGGCGAGCCGCAGGGCACGGCAGGGATTCCCATTCTCGAAGTGTTGAAAGCCAAGAAATTGTACGAGACTGCCGTGGCGGTCGTGCGGTATTTCGGCGGTATAAAGCTCGGCGCAGGCGGATTGGTGCGTGCTTATTCGTCTTCGGCTGCGGAAAATCTGGACGGTGCGGATATTCGAATCCTTGAAATGTGTGCAGAACGGATTGCGGAGGTCGACTATACGGGGGTGGATAGTATGCAAAAGTTTATTTCAACGCATACCTGCTCCCTGCTCTCTACCGATTACGGGGCAAAAGTTCGCTTTCGTCTTGCGTTGAAAAAATTTGACGTAGACGGATTTTGCGAAGAACTTGTGGATTATATGCAAGGACGTGTTTTGATTGAAAAGGGGGCGGAATATTATGCGCCCTTTCGAGAATAACTTATAGAAACAGGAGGGAAAATCATGAGATATACTCAGCTGGGTAAGGATTTGAAAGTCTCGAATATTGTGATGGGTTGTATGCGTATTGCAGACAAGCCGTTGGCTCAAATCGAGCAGACGGTGGCACTTGCTGTGAATGCAGGCGTCAATATGTTCGACCTTGCCGACGTGTATGCGGAAGGCGAAGCAGAAAAGGTGTTCGGGCAGGTGATGTGCGATCTCGGAATTGACAGATCGGAATACGTTCTGCAATCCAAATGCGGAATTAGAAAGGATGGAAAGGGGAAAATTAATCGTTTTGATTTTTCCAAAAAGTATATTCTCAAATCTGTGGATAACAGCCTTTCTCGTTTGGGGACGGATTATCTCGACGTCTTGCTTTTGCACCGTCCTGATACTTTGGTGGAACCCGAAGAGGTGGCAGAGGCTTTTGAGAAACTTCGCAAGTCGGGGAAGGTACGTGCGTTTGGCGTGAGCAATTTCTCGGCGATGCAGATGGAGCTTTTCCGCAAGGCAGGCATTCCGATCGTGGCGAACCAGATGCAATTTTCTCTCGGTCATACCGCCCCCGTGGACAGCGGTTTTAACGTCAATATGTATAAAGAGGAATCTGTTTGTCGGGCAGGAGAAGCAATGGAATATTGCAGACTCCATTCTATTGCAATGCAGAGCTGGTCCCCTTTGCAGTATGGATTTTTTGAAGGGAGTTTCATCGGAAATGATAAGTTCCCCAAGTTGAATGCAGAGCTTGAAAAACTGGCTCGCAAATACTCTGTTGCGCCTTCCACGATTGCGGTGGCGTGGATTCTTCGACATCCTGCATTCAAGCAGGTTGTGACGGGGACCACGTCCATGAATCACATGATGGAAATGTGCGAGGCAGGGGACGTTCTCTTAACACGTGACGAGTGGTATGCGCTCTATGCGGCGACGGGGAAAATTTTGCCCTGAGCAGCGTGGGTAAATCAATATTAATAGACGATTGAGTTTGTGATCCCCTTCATGTTTTGGGGTGAAGACGTCAAAACGATCCATACGGGATCATCGGAGGAAAAAATATGGCAGGACTTTTGCTGAAAAATGTAAATAAGGTATATCCCTCGGGCGAACAAGCGGTGTTTGACCTGTCTTTGGAAATCGAGGACAAGGAATTTATCGTGTTGGTAGGGCCGTCCGGGTGTGGTAAATCGACCACCCTCCGCATGATTGCAGGGTTGGAGGAAGTCTCCTCGGGTGAGATTTATATCGACGGAAAGCTCGTTAATGACGTGCCGACCAAGGATCGTGATCTTGCCATAGTCTTCCAGTCCTACGGGCTTTATCCGCATATGACGGTGTACGATACGATGGCGTTCAGCCTTCAAAATCGCAATGCGCCTAAGGAAGTCATTGATGAACGAGTGCGTGCGGCTGCGGAAATTCTCGGCATCACGGAATGCTTGTCCAGAAAACCCAAAGCGCTTTCGGGCGGACAAAAACAAAGAGTTGCCATCGGGCGTGCCATCGTACGCGATCCGAAGATGTTCCTTTTCGATGAACCTCTTTCCAACCTTGATGCAAAGCTCCGCACGTCTATGCGCACGGAGATTGCAAAGCTGTACGCACGTTTGGGGACAACCTTTATTTACGTGACGCACGATCAGGTGGAAGCAATGACGATGGGGACGAGAATCGTTGTGATGAAGGATGGATTTGTGCAGCAGGTGGATTCGCCGCAGAATTTGTACGATTATCCCGTCAATCTGTTTGTGGCGGAATATATCGGCACTCCACGCATGAACGTGTTTAGAGGAGCAACCTTGACGGGGAGCGAAAAGGGGGTATATGTGAACTTTGTCGGCGGTAACACCTTGTTGTTGCCTGATTCTCTTGTGGAGCGTATTCAGAACCTTGACGCATACCTGGGTACGGGGAAAACGGTGACAATCGGGATTCGTCCTGAGGACGTTCATCATGAAGACGAGTTCTTGCAGCGTGCAGAAAGCACGCAGGTGAAGGCTCGTGTTGACATGGTTGAGAAGTTCGACACGGAAACGCAGCTCTATTGCGAACTCGATTACGAAGGGAAGAGCTCTTCTTCGACGACAAGTTCTACACAGTTGATTGCTTGCGTGTCAGGCGGAGAGGAAGTGACGGTAAAAGACGTAATGACGTTTGCCTTTGACTGCACTCGCATACACCTCTTTGACGGAGAGACGGAAAGGACGTTGTTGGCTCGTGACGAGGGGTATGTGAATCTTGCGAAAAATGCCGAGGCGGATTACGTGCCGCCTACACCGCAGGAAATGAAAACTCGTATCGAATCGGCTAACCATGTCGGAAAAAAGAAGAAAAATAAATAATTTTTGTAAAATGGAACCGCCACCGAATTGTATTCGGTGGCGGTTCGTCCATTTTGTCCCCTTGCAACGGACGGGAGATAATGCTGAGAGGGTAGTTTTCGTATAGGGGGAAAGGCTTGATTTTATAGCGTCGTAGGCAATGATTTGCAAAATGTAAGGTCGTCACGCTGCAAGTTGGATATTCTTGAACAGTCGTACGGCGAGTACGGTCATGTCGTCTTTCGCTTTGCCTCCGTAGGCTTGTAACGCTCGCTCTAAAAGCGTATCGGCAAATTGTTGGGGATTGCGTGCAGGCATTGTGCGTAGTGCTTCGTATAGATCGGCGGTAGATCCGAATGCATCTGAAATGCCGTCGCTGATAAAGACGAGTACGTCGTTTTCGTCGAGGTCGTATTCCCCCGTGTCGGGGTGAACGGAGTCGAGAATGCCCAGGGGCAGTGTTGCGTTTTCTAACACTTTGACGGTGTTTCCCGAGAGAATGAACCCGACGGGAGAACCGATTTTTACGATGCCGGCAGTGCCGCTGTTCAAATCAACGACGGCGATGTCTACGCAGGCAAAACACTCCTCTTTGTTGAATGTGAGCAATTTATTGACGGTGGAGAGGACGAGATCGGAGGGCATTTTTGCCCGATAAAAACTTTCTAAAAGAGAAATCGTACTTTCCGAAACTCGTTTTGCATATTCGCCGCTTCCCATGCCGTCGGATAGGGCGATCATGAATTTGCTCTCGTCAATTTTAATGACGGAATGGGTGTCACCGCTTGCGGTTTCTCCCGCTTTTTTCATACTCGCTACCCCAAATGCGGCGTCAAAACGAGGCTTTTTGCGTAAGATGCAACAGAATTTGTTTTGACAAAGAGCAAGCCGTTCGGAAATCATCATTTCAATATTAAAGAGTTGAGAGGCGATTTCGGCAATCTTTTTTACGTCTGCCTTTCCGTAGGTGACGAGGGAGAGGGTGAGGTCGTCTTCTTCTCCGTATACGAGGACTTCTGAGCAGACCACGCCTGCTCGCAAGAGGGCGACGTTGAGTTGCTTTTCCTTGTCGGTGTATAGGCGCAGAGGTTCACTTTGTTCGAGTGCGAGATTTTTGAGAATTTCGCTGACTCCTTGCGCTTGGTTGGCAAGAAGCGCTCTTCCTGAGGCGGCGTTTTCTGCTTCCGTCATGTATTTTCTATACTCAACGAGTTGATGATTGACGGCGTAAAGCAAGTTACTCTGGTTGACGCAGAGGTCGGAAAGATTGTTGGGAAGGTCGATCAGGCTGACTTTTCCCTTCATGCAGCCAATCTCTATGAGTTTACTCAACGCAGACATGCCCCCTTTATTTTGACAATTTTCATGGTTTGGACAGAGCGTGCAGACTTGTTCTTGTACGCAAGATTGTAAGAAGGCGCGCGCTGCTTCGTCCGCTTCGCTTGTACTAAGCGAAGAGAAGGTGGTTTCGATTTCCCGAAAGACGGAAGAGATTTCAAATAGCTTTTCTCCGATTGCGGAACGGTTTCGATTGATGGCGATTCTGGAAAGGTGCTTCTCCCGATAAAAGACGAGTTTGTTTTCGATTTCTCGTAACAAGGGAGAGGGGAAGAGTATGATGAGAAGAGCCGGAAGCACTGCCGCAAAAATGGAAACGACGAGCTGTTCCGTCGGGTAAGCGTATAGTCCGTCTACATATCCATAGATAAAAAAGACGGTGAGTTGGGCGCATACGGCGGCGAGTCTGCCTGATTTGATAAATAGCATAATCGCCACGCCGTAGACGAAAAAACGTGCGGGGGAGAGGTTGGCGGTGAGCCATGGAGGAAGGGCAAGCACGAAGGCGCAGACGGGTGTGGAGGCATCCTTTGTGATGCTTGCATAAAGAAGTAAAATAAAAAATGCCACGCCCATGTATGCGTTCACGCTTAAAAATCGACAGATTCCTATGCCGACGAGAGTGAAGCATAAAAGAATAAATACGATTTCATTCTCTCGAAGTCGACATTTTAACAGTTTATGTAAAAGGGCTTTCATACTCACGGCAAAGACGGCGGATAATAGAAAAATGTAAGCTGCAATGACGACTTTTTGGATAAGTGCGTCTATTTTTAGTCCTTCAATCGGAAGCGTATATCCCTCAAAAGGTGCAAAAGCAAAAAACAAACCGAGGGATAGGGAAAGCCCGATAAGAGGGAGTATACCCGTTTTTAAAAATTCGTTTTTTCCAAAGCGTTTTTGTAGATAAAATCCCACGCAGAGGAGGACGGCTTGCGCTGCGTAGAGCAAGAAAGAGATCGGTTCAAAGGAAATGAAAGCGGGCAAAAGATAGAGCAAGGCGGATAGCAGAGGGGAAAGCCCTGCTGCCCCCATGCCGTAAAATAGAGCGAGCGAAAAGGGTTCTTTATGGTCGCCGACTTGGGACAGGAATAGGGAACAAAGTCCGCATCCGAGATAGATGAATACTCGTCCAAATTCTATTTTTTTATGAAAACGCATTGAAAAGCCTCCGTGAAGAAAATTTGTTCTTTTATTATATTGAAAAATCCGTCGAGGAAATTGACAGATTTTGGAACTTCTGTGATAACAATGTCGGAAGGGCAAGCGTTGCGTATTGACAAGTATAGTCCAAAACAAAGCCCCTCGTCGATGGTTGTCGAGAAGGGGATGGAGATTTATGGGGAAACTTGAAAGCCTAAACTGATTAAAATGGCACGGTTGACTCGATTCATGGTGGACGGAGGAAGCTCACCGATTCGCTCCTTCA
Source organism: uncultured Clostridia bacterium (assembly GCA_964494075.1). Lineage (GTDB taxonomy): Bacteria > Bacillota > Clostridia > Christensenellales > Borkfalkiaceae > Scatosoma. The sequence goes on along the minus strand of CAZBQP010000028.1, from coordinate 2,567 downwards.
AACGCCGTTTATCCAACGTTCGGATTTGCTCTAATAAAATAACGCTGTCCTTAGCCAAACCATATGCGGAGGGAAGCTCGATATGGGTGGGGAGTTTTGCCTTGTTGATTTTGCTTGTTACCGCAGCGGCGATGATGGTGGGGGAATACTTATTGCCGACGTCGTTTTGTACGACGAGCACCGGACGAATGCCACCCTGTTCGCTCCCCACGACGGGGGATAAGTCCGCATAATACAATTCACCACGTTTTACGTTCATCATACACCTCTTTTGAAAAACCGGCACTCTCCTTGCTACATTATATGTAATCGTGAGGGCGTTGCGTTCTCCTTGTTCTGCATTGAGTATTGCCAAGAAACAGGGTGATTATACGTCGAAATGAAAAATCCACCGAAAGCTGTACAAAGGGACGAACTTTCGGTGGATGTAATTTTATTTTTGCATCACAGATTATACAATGCAGTTTGCGTCTTTTTCGGGAAGGGAATCAAGCTCTTCTTTCTTCGCAGCATAGCCTGCTTTGCCAAGGAGAGCGAAGGTTGCTTTTTTGCCTTCTTCCACGCCCGGCTGATTGAAGGTGTCGATGTTGAACATTGCGCCTGCGTATGCCGTCTGCAATTCAAACAAGAAGAGAAGCTGACCGAGGGTGAATGCGTTGAGTTCGGAAATCCAAACGGTGTAGTTCATTCTGCCTGCTTTGGTAAGTGCGTAAGCGGTGGCAGCATTTTCAGCCTGAATGAGTTCTTCCATTGTATGACCGCCGAGGAAGGAAACGTCGGGAATATTTTCACAGCCGTGAGGAATGGGCATTTCGCACGCATATTTCTTCAAGGAAAGGAAGGTGACGACTTTGTCGAAAGGACCTTCGGTGTAGAGCTGCACCTGAGAGTGCTGGTCAGTTGCACCGAGTGCTTTGACAGGGGTTTGACCGACGTTGCAAGGCTTGCCGTCGAGAGTGACGTTTTTGCCGAGGGATTCTGCCCAAAGCTGGCAATACCAGTCTGCAAGGTATTTCAAGTTATCGGAGTAGGGCATCATAACGCCGACGTTTTTCCCTTCTTCCATAGCTGCAACCTGCAATACTGCGGACATGAGTGCAGGGTTGTGACGCATTGCGGGTTTGTTACAGATGGAATCCATATACGCAGCGCCTGCAAGGAGTCCGTTGATGTCAATGCCGAGTACGGCTGCGGGCAAAAGACCTACGGGGCAAAGCTGGGAGAATCTGCCGCCTACGCCGTCGGGAAGGACATAGCTCTTGATGCCGCCGAGTTCATCGGAAATTTTCTTCAAGTTGCCCTTGTTTGCGTCCGTCGTGAAAATGACGTTGTCTTTTACGTTGACGCCTGCTTTGTTGAGCTGATCGAGAATAATGAGATACTGCGTCATTGTTTCGCTCGTTGCGCCCGATTTAGAAATGACGTTGAAACAGGTCTTTTCAGGTTCGATAACGTCGAGTAAGTCGCGCATACGAACGGGATCTACGTTATCTTCCACGTAGAATTTAGGTCCCTTTCTCTTGGACTTAGGCAAATCGTTATAATGCAAGTGGCAAAGCGCATTGAACGCCATGATGGGGCCGAGTGCACTGCCGCCGATACCGAGCACTACGAAGTACTGGAATTTTTTACGTACGTCTTTTGCGGTTTGCAAAATGTCGGCAACGATTTCTTTCTGGTTGTAGGGGAGTTCCGTCCAACCCATGTAAAGTTCGTCTTTACCGCGATTTTCTTTCACGTAACGGAAGGCTGCGTTCGCTCTCGAAGCGTAGGAAGCGAGCTTTCTGTCCGTGAAACCTTTTTCACCTAAAAACTTTTCCGTCATGTTGTTGTAATCAACAGTTACGCGCATGGAATTGCGCCATTCTCTCGTCTTGTATGCCATGATAATTTCTCCTTTTGTTTTTATTATGGAAATAGGAAGTTTTTATTTTTCTTATACTATATTATTGTACTCTTTTCCATTCAAATTGTCAACAAACGAAAGGGGAAATTGCATAAAAAAGAGAATTTTTTTTAATCATTCTTTTTAACAAATGGATTTGGCAAAATTCCCGTGGCAAGATAGAGAATAGCGGTGGCAAGAAGCATGACGGTTACGCTCAAAGCAAGGGAAAATAAATCGCCGAGCACGTTGGTAAGCAGACAAATGCAGAGTCTGCCTAAAAGGGAGATGAAAAGTACGCCGAAAATCGCAGGAAAAAGGACGTGAACGCATATCTGCCCCCTTCGTTTTTCAAATATGGGACATTTTTTGTAGAGAAAAACAAGGTTGCAAACGGCGGTTGCCGTATAGCTGAGTCCGAGTCCGACAAGGTAGGCGTACGAGCCGCAAAGGCTCGGCAAAAACAAAATGCAGAGCAAAAGCGAAGCAGCGCCGACGAAATAAAAAACAAAGGTCGTCTTTTCAAAGCCCATGGAGTTTAAGATACTCGTGGAGATCATGGTAAGGCTCATGGGTAAAAGCAACGGACTGGCACGTGCAATCATTTCTCCTGCGGTGGGGTTGGCGAATGCCAACATACCCAGCTCTCTGCCGACGGCGTAGAAAAAGGGAAGGAGAATAC
>CAZBQP010000027.1:0-11634 GCA_964494075.1 uncultured Clostridia bacterium | reverse complement strand
GTATCAAAAAAAGTCGGCATAGCGCCGACTTTTCAAACGTTTATCACATTCAATAAATATTCATCTTTTACTTACATTAACAACGCAGCTGCGCCGAGAAGCCCTGCCGAATTTCCAAGCTTCGCAATGCGAATTTTCACCTTCGGACCAAGCTCGCCTGCAAAAATTTCCTTATCCAACAACTTTTGCAAAGGCTTTACGAGGTTGTTCCCCTGTGCGCAAACACCGCCACCCAGCAAAATAATTTCCGGACGGAAGATATTCGCCACGTTGGCAAGTCCGCAAGCCAAATGCTTCAAATAATGATCGACCACTTCTTTCGCATACGGATCTGCGTCTTTATAATCGAACGCCGTCTTTCCAGTTACTTCGTCCACACTGCCGATTTCCCACATATCGCTATCCTTATGCGCTTCCATTGCACGTCTTGTATCACGAATGAGTGCCGTCGCCGACGAATACGCCTCGAAGCACCCCTTTCTACCGCAACTACACGGCTCGCCGTCCATGACGATTACGGAATGCCCAAGCTCTGCCCCAGCAGATCGATTGCCCTCCAAGAGCATGCCTTCTGCGATAATCCCGGCACCCACGCCCGTACCGAGAGTGATCATAACCATGTTTTCACAGCCTTTCGCTGCTCCGAATTTTGCTTCACCGAGCGCCGCCACGTTTGCATCGTTGGCGATTTTTACCTTCATGCCCCCCATCAATGTGGATACTTTTTCGGCAATATGGAAATCCTTCCATTGCAAGTTGCCTGCGAAAATAACATTACCTTCCTTGCTGTCGATCATACCGGGAACACCCATGCCCAGCCCTACCACGTCGTCCTTGGTAAGGTGCATTGCGTCCATCAACGTATCTGCAAGTACTGCAATATTCATCGCCACTCTTTCGCCACCCTTTTCCGTTTCCGTAGGTACTTTATCCGAATATACGATTTCCCCCGCTTCGTCAACGATGCCGCCCTTAATGAACGTACCGCCAAGGTCAATCCCTACGTAATACTTCTTTTTCTTTTCCATGATCAGTTTCCTTCTCCTTTATCTTTTATTCAACGCATACATGGTATGCTCACTTTTCTAATTTTATAGATCGAACGCAACCGCCGTAACGTCGTCCGAATAATCTCCGCCGCAAAACACTTGCAACGCTGATTTAATTTTCCCGATAAAATCTTCCGCTCCGTGTGACTGCAAAAGCACGCTTTCCACACGCTCGATTCCAAATTCTTCCTTGGCTGAATTCGTACACTCCGTAACCCCGTCCGTCATCATGACGAGCAAATCCCCTTTCTCGAAGGGCAATTGCTTTTCCTGATATTCAAAATCGGGCATCCAGTTTGAAATGGGAGGCGCAGGCGATTCAAGCTCGTGAATACCAAACCGATTTTTCAACAAAATCGGTGCGTTGTGTCCAGCCACAGCATATCGCAACGTTCCCGTTTGCTTATCAATTCGCACCGCAGAAACGGTGATATACGAACGCTCGTCCTGACTAAGCTCGTTAAACTTTCCGTTGAGGGAAAACAAAGCTTTCGCCAAATCGGGTTCTTTCTTATCAAACGCCGCTTTCAAAAACGGAGACAACATGCCTGCCGAAATCCCCTTGCCCGACACGTCGGACAAAATGCCGTATGTTTGCCCGTTCAACTCGTACACCTCAGGCAAATCCCCGCCCACGCCGTATTTAGGAATATACGCATACGCATAGGAAACGCCGCCCACACTCTTTCCTGCTGGCAGCAACCGCTGCTGCACTTGTTGTGCGGAAAGAATATCCCGTTCCATCTCCGTATGATAGGCGCTTTCGGTCGTGCATAAAAAGAGCTTCCCTTTTTTAGAAGCAGGTCTCACGCAAATACGTATGGAGAGTTTATCCATATGTCCGCCACGATCGACCTTGGTATGCAAAATTTCTTCCTTTTCCGTTCCGTCTTCCACCGCAGCACGCATTACACGATAAAAAGCGCAGCCGTGACAAACGACGCCGTCGCCGCATTTTGCTTCCTGCGGACAGGCGAGCACCTGAGACAGGACGCCTTTGGGAGCGCCGCTTGCGAACGAGCGCTGAAACGCCGCATTCGTAAATTTCACGCGCAGCTTATCGTCGAAAATCAACACCCCTTGGGGCATTGCATCGAGTATTTTCTTATAGTTTCCGCTCGTCATCATGTCTTTCTCTCACTTCGTTGCACTTTTGAGCACTCATCAAATACATGGTGCCCTTTTTCAACGTTAATAGAACTTCAAGCCCTTACAAATTTTGGCTTCAAATTTATGATTTTGATATACTTCCCCGTCCAACTGAATGGGACATTTTTTCTCAGGGATAAACGTCACTTTGTCCGTTTTGAAATAGGTCGTCAAAGGATATTCCAACGCCTTACCTCTCATCAAAGCGATAAACGCCTTGACGATTGCAAACACGCTGCCAATGCAGTCCACGATGACGACGTCAAGCTGATCATCCGTAGGATCTGCCGCAGGACAAATTTTGATACCGCCGCCAAACACCGATCCGTTGCAAACGGCGCAGATAAGTACCTCTTTCGTTTCCGTTTCCATACCTTCACGTTCAATCTGCACTTTGATTCCCTTGAAGGTGAGCAAACTCTGAATTAAGCTGAAAAGATATTTCAATTTCCCCTTCAATCTGCCACGCATGCAGCGCTCCAATACATCCACGTCAATGCCCAGCCCTGCAATATTCATGCTGCGTGTGCCACTCACGTCAATATAATTGACTGGTTGAGGCTTATTTTCAAGAATACGCAAAATCGCCTTTTCAGGGTTCAGAGAAATATTCATTCTCGACGCAAAGTCGTTTCCCGTGCCGGATGGTACCAACCCGAGAGTACAAACGGAAGGATCTTCCAACCCATTGAGCACTTCGTTGAGCGTTCCGTCACCACCGAGTACGATGATATTCCGTTCCCCCTCCTGCGTGAGTTTTCGAGCAATATATTCCGCATCGTGAATACCGCCCGATTCCCACACCTGATATTCCTCGTTGTGTTCTTGAAGAACACGTTCGATGACTTTCAGATTTTTATACGCCTTACGTTTCCCGGCAACCGGATTATAAATAATATCGTACATACACATTTGTCCTTTGTAAAAATAGCGAAAAGTTTTCCGCTATTCTATTATATAACACTTTGCAAAGAATTGCAATTTATTTTACGATTTGATATAATGAAAATACAAAATTTTTTTTCAGGAGCTCAAAATGCGCAAGCTTTTACCCGAAAAATTAGTAAATTTGGCAATATTATGTCCAACTCCCCTTTACCTTGTGGGCGGAAGCGTACGAGATTATCTTGCCAACCTCACCCCGAGCATTCACGACTGGGACGTTTGCTCCCCTCTTTCCGCCGAGGAATTTTCTAAAATTGCCGAGCAAAACGGCTACTGCGTGCAAGCGGTATACCGTAACACGGGTACAGTAAAATTCGCAGACGAGGAAAACGAATATGAGTACGCCTCCTTCCGCTCGGACGTCTACGTGCGAGGAATCCACGTACCTGTTGAAACCTTTTTCACCGACGACATTAGCCTTGACGCCAAGCGGCGGGATTTCACCGCCAACGCCGTCTATTACGACATTGCACAAGATACGTTTGAAGATCCTTTAGACGGAATTACTGCCATTTCGGAAAAAAGGCTGAGCACCGTGGATAATGCACAAAAAGTATTTGGTGAAGACGGACTTCGGCTTATGCGGCTCGCCCGTCAAGGCGCACAGTTGGGATTCGAACCGGATGAAAATTGTCTTCACGGCGCAAGGGCAAATGCTCGCCTCATCCAGGATATCTCCCCCGAACGAGTCTTTACAGAGCTTATCGCCATTCTCACCGCCGATCAAAAATGCGGCGTCGTCGGCGCCCCCTATCACGGATTGCAACTTTTAGAGCGAACGGGGGTATTAACCTACATTCTGCCCGAACTGACGTTGGGAAAGGGCATGGCGCAACGCGCCGACTTCCACAAATACGATATTTTAGAGCACTCCTTGCGTGCCGTGAAATACGCCGAATATAAAACCGACGATTATTCCATTCGTCTTGCCGCATTGCTACACGACGTAGCCAAGCCTTTTTGCTTCCTTCGAGACGGAAACGCATTCGATCATCCCAAAGAAGGCGCACGCATCGCACAAGATATTTTAACCCGTCTCAAAGCGCCTAAAAAACTTATTAAACGCATACCTGCCCTTATCGAATGGCATATGTATGATTTCGATTGCAACACGAAAGAAAACAAGCTTCGTCGCTTTTTCGTCTCTCATTACGACATTCTCGAAGACCTTCTTACAGTAAAACAAGCCGACTTTTCCGCCTGCATGGACGACATATCCGAAGCACCTACGGTCCGCCGTTGGAAAGAGATCCTTGCAAAGATGAAAGCGGAAGGCGCTCCCTTTACAATCAAAGAGCTTGCCCTTTCAGGCAGCGATTTGTCAACACTCGACCTCCCGAAAAAGCAATATTCCGCCCTGCTGGAAAAGCTTCTTCTCCACACCTGCTGCAATCCGAAAGACAATCAAAAAGAAAGGTTGTTAACACTTGCGAAAGGATTTGCAAACTCCCTATAATATATGACAGATTATAAGGAACGATTTTCATCAATTTCTATTCGTCTTTCGTCAATATCTCTCACACTTCCGTTGAATACAACGGAAGTTTTTTTACGGTCTTTCCCAACCCAAGCTGCATTCCACCGCTCGATGCCACTTTTTCATTTTCTCCGCACGTGCTTCCTCCTCCATTTCAGGGAAATAACGTCGATCTATTTCTTGCGCTTTCGCAAGTTGCTTTTGCTCCTGCCAAAGTCCCACGGTCAACCCGGCAAGACGAGCCACGCCGAGCGCCGTCGTTTCATGACAGGTAGGCTTGATGACCTCTGCGCCCAAAATATCCGCCTGGAACTGCATCAAAAAACTATCCCTCGATGCGCCGCCGTCCACCTTCAAACTTCTCAATGGCAGCCCCGTATCTCGCTCCATTGCCGAGACTAAATCCGCCGACTGAAAGGCGATGGATTCCTGTGCCGCTCGTATAATATGTTCCCGTTTAGTGCCGCGTGTGATGCCGACAATCGTGCCACGTGCGTACATATCCCAGTAGGGTGCACCGATTCCCGTAAACGCAGGCACGATATACACACCGCCCGTATCAGGCACTTTTCGTGCGTAATATTCCGCATCTCTGCTCTCGGTGAAAAACCGAAGTTCATCACGCAGCCATTGAATGACCGCACCGCCGATAAAAACACTCCCTTCAAGGGCGTATTGCGGTTTTTGCCCACAAATGGTCGCCGCCAACGTCGTCAAAAGTCCGTTTTGGCTGCTCGGACGAGTTTCCCCTGCATTCATCAACAGGAAACAACCCGTGCCGTATGTATTCTTGCCCTCCCCCTTTTCAAAGCAACCCTGCCCGAAAAGAGCGGCTTGCTGATCGCCCGCAATTCCCGCAATCGGGATCTCCTCGCCGTCCACGTTGGCATATCCAAAAATATCTCCCGAGCTTTTCACTTCGGGTAACATTGAACGAGGAATACGGAAGAGCTGCAACAGTTCCTCATCCCACTCCAAAGTGTCAATATTAAAAAGCATGGTACGAGAAGCGTTCGTCCTATCCGTGACGTGACTTTTCCCTCCCGTCAGTTTCCATACGAGCCAAGTGTCCACCGTGCCGAACAAAAGCTCTCCTCGTTCCGCACGCTCGCGAGCCCCTTCGACGTGATCGAGAATCCAAGCAATCTTGCTCGCCGAAAAATAAGCGTCGGGAATAAGCCCCGTTTTCTTTCGTATCCACTCTCCGTGAGAGGCTTTCAGCCCGTCTATCATATCTGCCGTGCGTCGACATTGCCAAACGATGGCGTTATACACAGGCTTTCCCGTAGTCTTATCCCAAACGACCGTCGTCTCTCTCTGATTGGTAATTCCGATGGCGACGATGTCCTTCGCCGCCACGCCACTCTTGGCAAACAACTCCATCATCACGCCGTACTGGCTTGCCCAAATATCCAAGGGATCGTGTTCTACCCAACCCTCTTCCGGATAAATCTGTGGAAACTCACGGCTCATGATCGCCGCAATTTTTTCCTGCTCGTCCACAAGCGCCACTCTCGAAGACGTGGTGCCTTGATCTAATGCGATTACGTACTTCATCTCACACCTGCCCACCTTCTTGCCCATCATACAACGAGTTTTTGTCTTCTGCTGCAACGGAATTTTCTTCCTTTACGGACTCCGCACCCGAAGTTTTTCTCCCATACTTATACCACAACAGGAAATAGGCAACGCCCAAAATCATCATGCAAATCGCCACAAGCTGGGAAGGGCTTAAAAAGGGAACAATGGTAGCGCCACGGTCGTCCGCACGTGCGAACTCGATAACAAATCTCCATACGCCGTATGTAACGGTGTAGACGGGAAGAAGAGGGAATCTACTCGTGTTTTCCTTGCCGAATTTCTTGTAGAACAACCAAAACATTCCCCCAGCCAACGCAAAGAGGAAAATTGCCTCGAACAACTGCACGGGCACAAATTTTGCAAACAAAAACGTGCCGTCTCCGGCAATGGCGTAGCACATCGAAATACCATACCATGCGTCCGTTTCCGCACCGTGGCAACAGCCTGCCGTTAAACAACCGATCCTGCCGATTCCGTGCGCCAAAGGAATTAAACAAGCGGCAATATCCGCCACCGAACCGAATTTTTTAATCGGCTCGTCAGATTTACAAAGATATTTCCCCAAAACGAACCATACGAGCAAAAAACCGATTATTCCGAAAATAATGCCGCCGTAAAAGGTCATTCCCGTGTTAACGTCAATGACGAACACCCCTGTCTCGATGGCGTTATAAATCGCCTGAAAAAAGATAGCACCGAAGAAACCCAGCCCCACACCACCGACGATAGAAAAAATCAAAACACTTTGTAATTTTGTCGAAAAACTACGATAAAGTCCCATGCGATCTGCCATAAACAACACCAGCACCACCGCCACGGTCAGGCAAATGTCATATAAGTTCATTCCGAAAATGACTTCGTAAGGATACATACTGCATTCCTCTCTATATAATAATCTTTACTTATTATACCTGAATCTCATCTCTTTGTCAATACTTACAAAAAAAATTTCACACGATTTCCCTTTTTTTCAACAAATGAATAGACTTTTAATCATGGAAGTGCTATAATCGTAAAAAGACGCATACGATATCGTAGCGCATAAAATTTTCAACCACCATTTGCCTCACTTGGCAAGACACGGAGTCAATCATGGATATCGTTGAACTTTTAAAAATCCTATTTTTAGGCATTGTCGAAGGCATCACCGAATGGCTGCCCGTTTCCAGCACAGGGCATATGCTCCTCATCGACACCTTTTTAAGTTTGCAAGCGCGCGACGAATTTAAGGAGATGTTCTTCGTCGTCATTCAGCTTGGCGCCATTCTCGCCATCATCGTCGCATTCTGGAAAAAGCTGCTGCCTTGGCACGTCGAAAAAGGGGAACAGGCAAAGCTCGTCACAGACATGGGTACCATGCGCTTATGGGGAAAGGTAATCGTCGGCTGTCTACCGGCAGCGGTGATCGGCTTACTCTTCGACGATCTTTTAGAGACCTATCTGCATACGCCGCTCATAATTGCGCTCATGCTGATTCTCTACGGCGTGGCGTTTATCGTGGTGGAAAACAAAAATAAAAACAGAACCTTTCTCACGCAGACGACCGATCAAATTACCTATAAACAGGCGTTGATTATCGGCGCCTTTCAAGTGCTTGCACTCATTCCGGGCACTTCCCGTTCGGGTGCGACTATTTTAGGTGCGTTGCTTCTCGGCATCTCCCGTCCGGCTGGCGCAGAATTCACCTTCTTCCTTGCCATTCCCGTCATGTTTGGCGCAAGTGCTCTTAAACTCGTCAAGTTTTTCCTGGAAGGGAGCGGTTTTATCGGCGCTGAAATTTGGTATCTTCTCATCGGAGCGCTCGTGGCATTCCTCGTTTCCCTGTTTGTGATCAAATTCTTGATGTCCTTCATCAAAAAGCATGATTTCAAAGCGTTCGGTTGGTATCGAATTCTCCTTGGCGCCGCCGTCATCGCATACCTGGTTATCCCTTCTCTTTTATAAATCTATTTTTTCATTGCTCATGTTGAATAAAACGTGCGCCCGTAAGTCCCACGACTTACGGGCGCATTTCCTATACATTGTCTTTTTTATCTTTCTTGAACAGCCTCTTGCAAAAGCGTGGCAATCGAAGCAAACTCCGACGGCTTGACTTTTTCCTCTTCCCGATCGTACGTAAACAATCCGTTCACTTCGTCTTCCACGTCGGAAACTTGCGTGTAGATCGAGGCGCACACCCCTGCCTTTGCAGCAGGAAGAATCTCGTTCAAATACACCTTCCGCAACCGCTCAACGTAAATCTCTCTCGTCTCGCAAGCGCCATACCCATACGTCTGCGAAGAATTGAACACGTGTCCCTTCACGCAATAGGTATACCCGCCGAACTCGGAAATAATCAAAGGCCGTTTGGTTTTTATCGCCTTCACTTTCCTAAAATAAATATGTCGGCTTTCGACATCCGATTGTCCGCCTTGGAACCACCCGGAAGTGGAGTCGACAAACCTCGTATCGTCCAGTTCTTTGACCGTTTTGTACACTTTCGAGCTTTCAAACTGCCCCCAACCTTCATTAAAAATCGTCCATAAACAAATACATGGGTGGCACGCAAGCGTCTTTATCGTCTCGTTCGTAGCATTCAAAAACGCCGCACGCATTTCCTTATTTCCGTGAATAAACTTATCCCACTTCCTAATAAAACCTACCGTCGGAAGAACAGTATCACGCACGTATTTATAGTCGCCGTTATTCACCATATCCTGCCAAACGATCATGCCCAGACGATCGCACTCGGCATAAAAGATTTGCGGCTCCACCTTAATATGCTTTCGAAGAGTATTAAACCCGAGCGCCTTGACTCGCAAAATCTCTTCCGTATATCCTTCGGGCGCTGCAGGAAGAAAAAGTCCGTCGCTGAAATATCCTTGATCGAGCAAGCCGTGGAAAAAATAAGGTTTTCCGTTCAAACACAAACGCTTGACGCCGTCCACTTCCTCCACAGTCAAAGTTCGCGCAGCAAAATAACTCTCTACGTGGTCTTCTTCCGTTTCCACGCTGTAATGATACAAATAAGGATTTTCAGGACTCCAAAGAGTAGGCGATTCGAGTATAAACTCGGCAACGCCCTCTTGTGTTTCTCCGACTATTTCCCCCTTCGGCGTTTGTATTTTTACGTGCGCTTTGTCCACCCCTTCCACAGCAATTTTTAATAATGAGCCATGCAGGGTTGCGTCGACCTTTTGAATATAGCGTGCAGGAACACTTTCCAGCCACACCGTTTGCCAAATTCCCGACACGGGTGTATACCACATGCCGCCACGTTTTGCGCACTGCTTACCATAAGGCAGCACACGCTTGGAAAGGTGATCTTCCACCTCCACTTTCAGCTCGTTCTCCACTCGCAAATGCTTGGTAAGCTCCACACTAAAAGGAAGGTAGCCGCCCACGTGTTCCGCCAAAAATTCCCCATTCAGGTAAATACGAGCAACCTGATCGACTGCACCAAAATGAAGCAATAGACGTTCTTTCAAAAAGCCTTCGGGCAAGACAAACTTTTTCGTGTAGACAAGGGTATTCCCCTCCTCATATACATGAGCAAGCCCCGAAAGAACACTCTCGGGAGCGAAGGGTATGAGAATTTCCCCCTTCTCTTCTTCCTGCCCTTTCACGAAAAACGTCCATTTCCCATTCAAACACAAAAAGGAATTCCTCTTCATCATAGGACGAGGATACACGTTCCACGGAACATCAGGCAAGCTTTTGCCGTGTTTGGAAATCAAGACGTGAAACTCATCATTTGCATTTCGTCTCATACATACCCCCTTCTTTACCGCTAAAACGCCTTTATTGAGCCGTTTTTATTTGCGCTTATCCGTTTTCCAAACGCTAACGACGCTCTAACAAGCTTCGTTTAACGTCTTTCCAAAGCCGCCAACCGCCACGCTCGTAAAAGTGTTCGTATGTAAAAAGAATCACTTTAACGGGCGATTGACACGTGAGAAATCAATCTTCGGACAACAGTTCGATGACGCTGTCCAAATCATCCGCAGGTACGCCCAGCTTCACCAGACAGCTGTAGATTTTTTCACTGAGCGAGTTTCCTTCGCTGTTCTTGATCGTCGCCACGTAAGAATTTTTAATACCACTCGTCGAACGTGAACCACCGATATTCCCAAAGTTGGAGAAGAGGTAATCTCTATACAAATCCTCTTCGGAAACGCCCATAAGCCCGTTGATCAAAAAGGCAAATAAGCCCGTTCTGTCCGTGCCGATATTGCAATGATAAATGACGGGATAATTATCTTCATTCGCCAAAATCGAAAACACCTTCTTAACCATTTCGACATTGCTTGTCAAAATATTGCTTACGTTCCATTCCATAGGACAATCGTAATAATAGATGAAATCGCCAAGAGGGCTGGAAGTGATGGAACCGATTTCGTTATTTGACACCAGTCGCAAATCAATTTCCGTCCAAATCCCCAACTCGTCCAACATCACACGCTTGCCTTCCTCGGTGATTTCCACTACGGGCGAGCTTGCCGAGCTTTCATTCAGCCTGCCGCAACGATAGATCATGCCCTGTTTCACACGTGAGCCATCCTCTCGTTCCCAGCCGCCGAGATCACGCACGTTCGTAATCCCGTCCACGTACAGATTGCGAGGACCGATCGTAGTCGTGGAAAAGACTTCCAAGGGCGAAACGCTTTTAGATCCGTCCGAAAATTCCGATGTAACTCTCCAATAATAGTCGGTGGCAATCTGCAAATTGTACACCTCGTACGACGTTTCCTGCGTACGATACCGCCAACAATCGCTGAAATCGTTGTTTGCAGCAATTTCCAACGTGTATTCTTTTACCGTCAACTCGCTTTCTGCCGTCGACGTTACTTTCCAGCTCAGTTCAACGCTTTCGGGCCGACTCAGCTCCGCCACCCCTTTCGCATAAGCAGAAATATTATCCACGCCATCGAGCAGGTAATTTCTTTGCGCTTCCGTATGAAAATCCACTTCTTCACCCAACTCGACAAGCGACCAAGTATATTGTGTTGTCTTATCGCCAAATGCATCTAAAATCCCATCTAAAACGGCACAGGACGAAGATGCAAGCACGGTTCCGCACACCGCCATAGCAAGTAAACTTTTAATTATCTTTTTCATCTTAATCCTCCTTTGAAAAAAAGGGGCGGAATGAGGTTCCCCCATTCCGCCTCTTATTACTTTTCAGCGTTTTTTATTCGAGTTATTTTCTGCTCGTTTTCTTTGCGCTTTTTTTGGTGTTAACACTTTCAGTAGCAGGTTTCTTTACAATTACACAAACCAACCAGAGGAGAAGTGCAGCGCCAATTACAACGTCTGCTGCATACCATGCAATTTCCCAAAGCTGAATCTTATCTTCTGCCTGCATAACGTCGCCGACTTCATTACCTGCGTCCCAAGACGTTTTCAAAGTATTGCAGTACATATAGATAACGTGCTTCGTAGCCTCTCTTGCAC